>DASSMG010000042.1:0-3274 GCA_035688995.1 Actinomycetota bacterium | reverse complement strand
GAGACCTTCCGGTCGGCCCGCGGCAATTTCCGGACGAGGGCGCGGGCGGTGTCCGGAGCGTAACGACAGAGATCGACGCACAGGTTCTCCTCGAACCCGGGCAGCCCGGCGGGAACGATGCCTCGAGGCGGCTCCAGCGTCCCGTTGTAGATCGTCCGCGCGATCGCACCCCGATCGATGGCGAGGTTGATCGCCTTCCGGAGCGTCGGGTTCTTGAGGGCGCCGTCGGCGAGGTTCACACCGATGTACTCGGCTTTGAGGAACGGGACGAATCCCTGCTCGCCGAAACGACGGGACGCGTCGGCAACCTGTCCGGCGGGAACCTCGGACACGTCGACGTTCCCCTTCACGAAGTCGATCCACGACGACGCCGCGTCGGGGTAGGCGAGGAAGCGGATGCCGTCGAGGTCCGGTGTGTTGATGAAGCCGGCGAACGCCTTGAGGATCACGGACTGACCGGGCGACCAGGGCTGCGCTATCTGGAAGGGGCCGTTACCGGTCGGTTGGGTCAGGAACTTGTTCGTGTCCTCGACCGCTCTGCGGGGCAAGGGAACGAGGGCGGGATGCGTCAGCAGCGCCGGTAGATCCTGATAGGGCCGGGACAGCTGGATCACGAGCGTGAGGTCGTCGGGGGCCCGAAGCCCGGTCAGGTGGCCGGACGTTCCGCTGCCGTTGACCGCATCGAAGCCGACCACGTCCTGCAGGAGGTAAGCGAGGTCGGATGCGTTCGCCTTCAACGCGATCCGGTCGAAAGCGAAGATGAAATCGGATGCGGTGACCGGCGACCCGTCGTGGAACGACATCCCCTGGCGCAACTTGAACGTGAACGTCTTACCGTCGGGCGAGGACGTCCAGGATTCCGCGGCGGCCGGCTTGACCTTCTCGAGGACCGGATCCCACATCGTCAGGCCCTCGTATAGCTGGCGTGCGATCAACGACGCACCCGGGTCGCTGATCCGCATCGGATCGAGCGTTGCCGGCTCGGGGATCGCCACGTTGAGTACGCGGTCGGCCGCTCCGAAGATCGGCGGCGGCGTCGTGACCGACAACTCCGGTTCGACGATGGGTGACTCACTCGCCCCGGCGTCCGGTCCCGGATCGTCCCCGCCGGTGCATGCCGCGAAAAACACGAGGCACGACAGGGCCCACGCGCTCAGCGCGCGGTTCGTCCTATGGGACATGGGCTGCCGCGTGGGGCTACTGGAGACGGAAGGCGAGAAGGATGGTCGTGCCGGTGAACACGATCGCGGTGATGACCGTGATGCGGTCGAGGTTCTTCTCCATGACCGTGGACCCCATCGCCTGGGTCTGCATCCCGCCGCCGAACATCTCGCTGACGCCCCCGCCCCGGCCCGCGTGAAGCAGGATGAACAGGATCAGGGCCATGCTGGCCAGCAAGTGGATGACGACTAATACCGCTGTCATTGAGGATCTCCTGGTCTTTTTCGGTCCTACCAGGGTAGCCGAGTCCGGCGTGAAACGCGACTAGAGCGGCTGCTTCTCGATCGTGTAGAAGTCGAAGGGCCCCCCCAGATCGGAGAACAGCGGCACGGCGCGCCAGTCCTGGCGGGATTCCCACCGTTGCCGGAGCCGCGGCTGTTCCTTGCGCGTCCACTGGTTGATCGCCCGGAACCATTCGTCGATGTCCCGGTTCCGCAACGTCGCTCCATGGGTCAGACGGGCGAAGATCCGGGGCTCGAGGCTGGCGGCAAGGCGAGCCCTCTTGGACGACTTGGCTTCCGAGTAGAGGGCCCGGAAATCGAAGGTCTCGGCCGTCGACACCGGTCTCCCCCACATGATCGCGAGCGCGTGCGAGTCCTGGGACGCGATGCGCGCCCCCGCCTGCAGACCGAGGATCGCTACGAGAGCGGCGGCGGCAACGTAAGGGGCGTTCCCCGTGGTCACCGACAAGGTCCTCCCGTCGGCCAGCGCGAGCAGCTGTGCGACGCGTCGCTTGATGGCGGCCCTCGGCTTGAAGAACGCAACGACGAGCCGGGGGCGCAAACGCGACCGCTTCACCATCTCGCACACCTTCAGGAGTGACGACGCGACCGCCAGGGGCTGGCCGGTCATCTCCGCGGCGCGCCGGTCGGCCTCGAGCTCGCGATCCATCGCAAGCCGCCGGTACGAGAGGTGTGCGACGGGGTTCCACGCCATCAGGTCCCGAAGCACGCCCGCGGCCACGAGCACGTGACTGTCACGAGCCTGGAGATGCGCGATCTCGTGGGCCAGGATCGCTTCGAACTCCGCCGCGTCGAGAGACTCGACCAGCTCGTTCGAGATCAGGATCAGAGAGCGCGTGCCGCCGACGGCGAAGGCGCCGGTCACTCCCTCGGGAAGGAGCCGCACCTCGGGGACCTTGCGGAGCCCCGCCGCTCCCGCGAGACGTTCGATCAGCAACGCGACGCGCCCCCGGATCGCTACCGGCAGGAGCACCGAGTTCCGACGAAGCCGCGACGTGACGACGATCCCGACCAGCCGGCGAACGAGCATGAAGGAGGTGACACCCAACCCCACGACCAACAGCCACGAGCCTGCCGACCCGTGGAGGGCGTAGGGAACGACCAGATGCTCCCGCGAGTCGGCGAGGAGCAGAAGGTGGAGGAGGTCCCCGGAGCCGTCCCGTAGAGCGCGACCGGTCGGCTGGAGCACCGCTATCTCGGGGAGTGCCGACCCGGCGAACGCGACGGCTGCGAGCAGCGGGAGCACCAGAGGGAGAGCGAGGAACGCGCCGGAAGCGAGTCCCCCCGGCCGGCCGATCACGCGGCGAAGTAGCCACGCGGCGACCAGGGTGACGAAGGAGACGGCGAAGATCACGACCCACGCCGAGTCGGGTTCGACCGAAAGGATGGTGGGGGCGGCTCTAATCACCCTCGGCTAGCTCCCGACGTCGCTCATCGATGACTTGCCGCAGTCGAGCGAGGGCTTCCTCGTCTTCGTTCTCGACCCGATCGATGAAGTACGCAACGGCCGGATCGGGGAAATGCCCGAGCAGCCAGTCGACCACCGACTTCACGGTCGACCGTGCGTATTGCTCGCGCGACACGATCGCCGAATAGCGGTGGGCCGGCTGATCCTCGATCCGGCGGAGCAGCCCCTTGTCCGTGAGACGACCGAGCGTCGTCATCACGGTGGTGTAAGCGATGGGATGTCCCCGACTAAGTCTCCGATGGACGTCCCGAACGGTCACCTCGCCGTCGTCCCACACGACGTCCATGATCTCGGCCTCCAGGGGCCCGAGGACGTCGGCCAGGCTGTGCTTCCGGCGCGGTGC
>DASSMG010000041.1:0-3482 GCA_035688995.1 Actinomycetota bacterium | reverse complement strand
GATTACCACGGGATGATCGCGTCGCAGGGCATCCTGACGTCGGCGGGAGGCACGAACTCGCATGCCGCAGTGGTCGCTCGTGGCGAGGGCATCCCGGCGGTGTGCGGCGCCGACGCCGTAAGGATCGATCGCAAGACCAAGAAGATCACGATCGGGGACACCACCCTCTCCGAGGGTGACGTGATCACGATCGACGGAACCGACGGCACCGTTTATGCAGAAGAGCTCGAGACGTCGCCGTCGGTCCTCGAAGCAGCGATCGGCGGCGACTCCGAAGCCCGCGAGTCGGAGCTCTGGAAGGCCTACGAGCGGTTCATGGGGCTCGCCGACGAGGCGAGGCGCTTGCGGGTGCGGGCCAACGCCGACACCCCCGACCAGTCCGAGAACGCCCGGGCGCGCGGGGCCGAGGGGATCGGGCTCTGCCGCACCGAGCACATGTTCCTCGGTGAGGAGAGGGTCGCCTCGGTACGCAAGATGATCTTCGCCGACACCGAGGACGAGGAGAAAGCCGCGTACGACGAGCTGCTCCCGCTCCAGCGCGAGGACTTCCTGGGCATCTTCGAGGCGATGAACGGCTTGCCGGTCACCGTGCGGCTGCTCGACCCGCCTCTCCACGAGTTCCTTCCGGACCAGGTCGACCTCGCGGTCGAGGTCGCGGTCGCCGAGGCCGCCCTCGAAACCCGGAAGAACGCCGAGCGCGCCGCGGGTGACAAAGCGAAGGAAGAGATCGAATCGCAGGGCCCGGTGGCGAAGGTGGTCGGGACCGGTCTGAACGTTGTCCAGAAGGTTCCGGTGGTCGGAGGCGTCGTCGAGGAGAGCCTGCGCGCCGGTCAACCCGAGCGTGCCGACGAGGTGCGGGTGGGCGACATCCTCGACGACATCGACGAGGGCGAGCTCGATCGCAAGCGTGCCGAGCTGGCCAAGGTGAACGAGCTCCACGAAGCGAACCCGATGCTGGGGTTGCGCGGGGTGCGGCTCGGCATCCTCAAGCCCGGTCTCTACGCGATGCAGGTGCGAGCGATCGTCGAAGCCGCGATCGAGCTCAAGAAGCGCGGGCTCGATCCTCGACCGGAGATCATGATCCCGCTAACGGCCACCGCGGAAGAGCTCAGGCAGATGCGCGAGGAGCTGGAGCCGATGTCTCGCCAGATGATCGCTCAGGCCGACGTCGATCTCCACATCGAGTTCGGCACGATGATCGAACTGCCCCGAGCGTGCGTGACGGCAGCCGAGATCGCTCAGCACTCGGATTTCTTCTCGTTCGGTACGAACGACCTCACGCAAACCGCGTTCGGGTTCTCGCGCGACGACATCGGGAAGTTCCTCGCCATGTACGAAGAGCGCAAGCTCGTCCCGACCAACCCGTTCGTCACCATCGACCGCCCGGGGGTCGGACGATTGATGCAGGTCGCGGTCGACGAGGGACGCGGCTCCAACGGGACCCTTCATCTCGGGATCTGCGGGGAGCACGGAGGCGACCCGGATTCGGTTGCGTTCTGCAACGAGCTCGGCCTCGACTACGTGTCGTGTTCCCCGTACCGGGTCCCGGTAGCCAGGCTCGCCGCGGCACAAGCGGTGCTCGGTTCCGAAGGCTCCGCTTCGACGTAACAACCGGCGCGTAGACTCCCGCAATGGCTAGGCGTGGGGAAGGGCCTTCCACCGCGACGATCTTCCGCGTGATCTTCACCGCGGCGATCGCGTTGGTCATCCTTTATGCCCTGTTCCGGGTCCGGGCGGTGCTGCTCCTCGTGGTGGTCGCAGCGTTCCTGGCCGTGGGACTCGACCCCGCCGTGCGCTGGCTGGAACGCCGCGGCCTTCGGCGCGGGATCGCGGTCGGGATCATCTTCGGCACGACCCTCCTCGTGTTCGTGGGCTTCGCCGCGGCCGTGGTGCCGCCGCTCGTCCGTCAGGTAACCGATTTCGCCACGAACCTTCCCGACTACATCCAGCACCTTGCCGACAAGAACTCGCGCATCAAGGAGTTCGTGGAGCAGAACAACCTCGCCGACAACCTGCGCGACGCGACCCAGAACGCGCCGAAATTGATCGGTGGTTCGCTCGGCACGGTGGTCGGTTTCGCAGGCTCGGTCATCGGCGGGCTCTTCAGCGCGATCACGGTGGTCGTCCTCACGATCTACTTCTCGCTGAGCTTGTCGCGGGCCCGGGCCGGATCCCTCAGGTTCGTGCCCCGGAGCCGGCGCGACCGCGTCCAGGAACTCGCCGACCCGATCCTCGGGAAGATCGGCGGATACATCGCAGGGAACGTCGCGATCTCGGTCATCGCCGGTGTCGCCGCGTTCATCTTCATGGTCATCGCGCGGATCCCGTTCCCCGTTGCTCTCGCCTTATGGGTCGCGCTGGCGGATCTTCTGCCGCTGGTCGGCGCAACGCTCGGAGCGATCCCGGCAGTGATCGTTGCTTTCTTCGTGTCGCCACTTCACGGCATCGCGACCGTTACTTACTTCGTGATCTACCAGCAGGTCGAGAACTACGTCGTGGCGCCGCGCGTTATGAAGACAGCGGTAGACATCTCGCCGGCGGCGGTGCTACTCGCGGCGCTGATCGGTGGGAGCTTGCTGGGCTTCGTGGGGGCATTGATGGCGATCCCATTTGCCGCTTCCATAAAACTGCTGGCCCAAGAAGTGGTCTTCCCGGCCATGGAGAAGAGCTAGCCGGGTCGGAGTTCAGTCGATCGGGATCCTCTGGTAGAGCTCGATCAGATTGCCGGCCGGGTCGCGCAGGTGTGCGACGCGCAAGCCCCACGTCTTCTGGTCCTGTGGTTCCGTGACGAAGGACCCACCGCGGCCGGTGACCTCCCGATAGGACGCGTCGACGTCGTCCACTTCGATCGCCAGCAGCGCCCGGTCGGGTGCCGTCGCCGGTATCGGATCCAGGCTGCCGCCGACGACCGAGGCCATCAGGTCGCGGCGGTAGATGCCGAGCGTCGCGCGCTCACCCGTGAATTCGACGTACACGTCCGCATCGAGCCGCTGCTCGAGGCCGAGCACGTCGCGATAGAAGCGCGCGACGGCCGCGACGTCATCGACCAGCAGCCGAACGTCGGTGAGCCTCATGGCTCGGTCGTTAGCCGCCGCAGCCGGTCTTACGCAGCGAGTAGTTCAGATGGAACGTCGACCCACCCGGAGAGTCGGCGGCATCCCACGAGATCTCGGCCCCCGACGCGAACGCGAGCTTGTCGTCCTCGTCGCCGCGCCACTTCAACCGGAAGATGTTGCTGTCGTTCACCAGCCTGGTGCCGATGTGGTTCGGATAGACGATCTGATCCTGGGTGATCTGGGCCCGCTCGGTTCCGTTGCCGTCGGCGTTCGTCGACAGCTTGGTGCGGAAGGTCCTCGTACGTGTGATGTCGAAGTCGGCCGGCGCCAGATCGCCGACCGTGATGTCGCTCGGAAGGTCCACCTCGGAGATGACCTTCTGCGTGCACCACTGGTGCGACGAGTTGACGTTGGCCTGGAGCCAGA
>DASSMG010000040.1:0-5724 GCA_035688995.1 Actinomycetota bacterium | reverse complement strand
TGAGAACGGCCCGCATGTTGTCGTGCTCCCGCTCCAGGGTTTCGAGCCACCGCACCTGATCCGCCTCGCGCAGCCGTGCGGTTCCGGTCTGCGCCAGATCGAGGAAGTAGCGGGCATGGCGGGCCAGCACAGCGGGGGCGTCGCCGCTCTCGTCGAGCTTGACGCGGCCGTACTGACGAAGGGTGTTGAGCATCCCGAACCGGGGCTCACCGAGTAGCGGGCGGTGCTGCCGGATGAGGCTCTTGCGGAGCAACGAATCGACGAGATCGAGAAGCTGAAGCTCGTCTACGTCTTCCTCGAAGAGGGTGGCTTGCGCGGCCGGCAGGCTGAACCCACCCGCGAAGACCGAGAGACGTCTGAATGCAACCCTCTCTTCGTCGCTGAGCAGGTCGTAGTCCCAGTCCAGGAGGGCGACAAGCGTTTGTTGGCGTTCGGGTAGATCGCGCGGCCCCCTCGACAACAGGTCGAGACGGTTGCGCAAGCGGTCGAGGAGATGTTCCGGAGTCAAGAGCCGGGCGCGCGCGGCGGCGAGTTCGATGGCGAGCGGTAGCCCGTCTAGGCGGTTGCAGATCTCGACCACGGTCGCGGCGTTCTCGTCCGTGAGCTCGAAGCGTGGGTTCGCCGACGTGGCGCGATCCACGAACAGTTGCACGGCTTCGGACCCGAGCGCTTCGGCGCCGGTCATCGGTCCCGGCGCGAGCGTCAGGGCGGGGACTTGGAATTCGTGCTCTATCCGAAGATTGAGTGCGGCCCGGCTCGTCACCATGATCTTGAGGTTCGGACACGACGTCAGCAGTTCTGCCAGTGCCGGTGCCGCGCTCGCGACGTGCTCGAAATTGTCGAGGATCAACAGCAAGTGGCGGTCGCCGAGGAATTCCTTGAGCGCATCCAGGACGGAGTGCTCGGCCGATTCGCGTGCACCCACCGCTTGCGCGACCGCGGGGAGCACCAAAGAGGGGTCGGACACCTGCGCCAGCAACGCGAAGCTCATCCCGTCGGAGAAGGAGTCGCGCATACGGTCGCCGACCTCGAAGGCGAGCCGGCTCTTCCCGATGCCCCCGGGGCCCGTCAGGGTGAGGAGACGCACGTCGGGACGCGCCAGGAGTTGTTCGAGTTGCTCCACTTCGTCGTCGCGTCCGATGAACACCGTGGGTTGGATGGGGAGCGGCTGCGTGTGTGGAGTTTCGATCGGATGGGCGTCACCCTCGGCGGCGGCTTCGGCAACCGCGAAGTGTTCGGTGAGCATCAGCGCGAGGTCGTCTTTGATGAGCTTCCGAAGCTCGTCGGCGGTCTCGAACGGCTTGTACGAAACCTGGTCGTCGGTCTGGATCCGCTTCAGCAGGGTGGCGAGCCGAGGATCGCGGGAATCGGACTTCTTGACGTAGATCAACTTCGGCATCCCCGCCGACAACAGGTACTCGTCCTCGAGCCCCGAGATGTCCTCGTCCGGCGCGACCCACCCGTAGCTCTCCCAATAGATCCCGAGGAAGATGTGACTCTGGCTCAGGTAGCTGGAGTAGAGCTCTCGCGGCGGGTGCGGGCGAGCCCCGAGCTCGAACATCACCGGGATCAGGTGGAGGCTCTCGACCGCGTCGCGGGCCGCGTTGCGTTCCGTCTCGAGCTCGCGAAGCGTGGACGAGATGAAGATCCTGAGCCTCTGGTCCGGGGTTCGGATGACCCGCCCCGCCACTCCGGTCTGAGTCATGGCCCCCAGGATAGGGAGGACGAGCGGGCTAGAACACCCTTTTCAGAGATGGCGCCGCGTCGGCTTGAAGTGGCGGTCGTGCCCGAGGTGCCACCCGCCGCAGTAGAGACACGCGTACTCCCAGATCGTGTCGTCCCCTGATTCCTCCTGCCGATGGAGAGCGACCTCGCGCGCTTCTCGTTGGGTTGCGTAACGGCGCTTGCCGACGCACGACTTCCGCTCGCGATCGCTCACGACGATTCTTCCGTTCCGATACACGCGGGATGTTCTCGACGGGTTACGCCGAAGATCGGACCCTATTCGGTTTTCGCGACCTGCCGGAACTCCTCACTGCGTCGCGCGGTTCGTTCGCGGCCGCGATGGGTAATAGATATCTCGGCGCCTGTTCGGGCGCCGTTTACATAGGTCCACCCGTGAAGGAGTGATGCCGTGATGGGCAGCAGCGAAGGTAGGCAAGAAGTCATCAAGCTCTTGATAGATGCGCATTCGAACGAGCTCGCATTGGTCAACGTCTTGAACGCACATCTCGCGATCGCCGAGAAGGGCAGCTACGCGACCCTTCTGAGGAACCACTTGCGCGAGACCGAGCGTCACGCGGACTTGATCCAGAAGCGCCTTACTCGCCTCGGGTACAGCGAGAGCATCCCCGCGATGGCCTACGGAGTCGTGCAGAACACCGTCAAGCAGGCGCTCGTGATGGCGAAGGGCCCGGTCGACATGCTCCGGGGTCGCACGAACGTACGCGAGAAGATGGTTCGCAACGCGATGGACGAGGCGATGACGGAAGGTTTCGAGATCGCGACCTACGACACGATCGAGGCAGTGGCGCGGACCGTCGGCGACCACGAGACCGCCGAGCTGGCCGCGGAGATCAGGGTCGACGAGGAGCAGATGCTCGACGGCCTCCGCAAGGAGATCCCGATCCTTGCCGACTCGTTCGTCCGCATCAAGATCACGGATCTCGGTCCGACCGCGGAGCCGTGGGAGGGCTACGACGACATGACCGTCGACGAGATCAGGTCCCAGCTCGATGGAGCGTCGGACAGTTTGCTTCTCGAGGTCCGCAACTACGAGAAGCGCAACAAGAACCGCTCGACGATCCTCAACCTGACGGAACTTGAAGGGGCGTCCGTCTAACGACGATCGGCTACAGCGCTACGGGGGCCCGCTTCGGCGGGCCCTCTGCGCGCGTGAGTCGGTCGTGAAGTGGTTCGAGAGCCATGCCGAGCGCGGCCCACTGGAAGAAGTAATCGAACCGGATCAATCCGTCGACGTTGAAGCGGGCATCGGAATAGTCCCACGGGGCCTCGCCGCGGACCTTTCGGAACACCAGGCCGCTCGCGTACTCGGCGGCGAGGATCCCCACGCCGTAGGCGGAGGCACGAACGACGGGGTTCCGGTCCCGGAGAGCGTCGTGAAGAGGCTCGTAGCCCGGCAGCAGCAACGCGTAGACCGGAAGCATCAACGAGCTGGTACGGAAGCGGACCGGCTTCTTGCGCCAGATGTCGTGGACGGCGCTCACGACGACCTCGGCGGCGAATCCCACTACGGAGTAGGTGAGTGCTCTGGCGGCCGGTTTCACCGCCCTTACCTACCACCGCAGGTCACGGCGACGGGAGGATTCCGCCTCCGGGGGGCAAACCCTAGGGACATGAAGATCGTTCGCGCCCTCGTTATCGCAGCCGTAGTGCTCGGGATGGCATCGCCCGCGTGGGCGTCCCAATGGCACGAGGTGTCGCGGACGTCGATCCCTCTGAACTACTACCAAGGCACCACTCACGACGAGGGCGGCAACCACTACTTCACCGGGATCTACTTCGGTCTCTACAAGACCGACGAATCGCTCAACGAGACGGCCCGCAACGACGACGTCATCCCACCCCAGGTCCACGCGACCGAGGGCTACGACCACATCGGCGATCTCAGCTACTTCGACGGTCGTCTGTACCTTCCGCTCGAGTGCTATTACGGACCGGTGGGCAACACCTGCAAGACCGGAGCGATAGGCATCGCGGACCCGGACACGTTGCAGATGGACTACTACGTGAAGCTCGACCCGACCGAGATCGAAAAGGTGATGTGGTGCGAGGTCTCGCCGGACGGGTCGCTCCTGTGGACGCAACAGGGCGACGACCTTCTCGCCTACCGGATGTCGGACCTGACGCAGGAGCACGCGGCGCCGGCGCCACCGATACACGCCGCGATCAAGTTGCCCGGCGCGGTTCCGCCCCCCGGGATCACCGGCGCCACCTTCATCGGAGATCGTCTCTTCACCGCCGGCCAGACCGACGCGGGCGGCGAGATCTGGTCCACCGATCTGTCGACCGGCGACGCGACGCTCGAAACGACCATCGACTTCATCGGTGAGTCCGAGGGCATCGACGACGATTACGACCTCACGAAAACCACCGACGGGATCGAGGGCGCACTTCACTACATGGTGCAGCCCTACAACGAGAAGCCCGCGTATCCCACGAATGGGATAACGAACGGAGTGATCTACAACTTCGATCGCGGCGCCGCGGGAAAGCGGCACTGACCGCTTAGCCAAGCCCGTAAGCGCCCGTCCGGGCGGCGTCCCGAGGGTGTAGGAGACTTTCCGCTGCAAGAGGGCCTCGTGCCCCGTGGCCGGGAACAACCGGCCCCCTCCGACGGTTGGGTTCGGGGAGAACAAGCACCCAGGGCGAGCAAGGAGACTCCGTGGACGAACAGACCATCTACCGGCGTCGGTGGCTGACCCTCGGCGTCTTGTGCCTGAGCCTGGTGATGATCGTGGTCGGGAACACGGTCCTGAACGTGGCGATCCCCACCCTCAGCCGCGAGCTTCACGCGACCTCGAGCCAGCTCCAATGGATGGTCGATTCGTACGCGCTCATCTTCGCCGGGCTGCTGCTGACCGCGGGAGCGCTGGGAGACCGGTTCGGTCGCAAGGGGGCCCTCACCCTGGGCCTCATCATCTTCGGGACCGCCTCGGGGGTTTCCGCCCTCGCCACTTCGCCCACCCAGATCATCCTCACGCGCGGCGTCATGGGTCTCGGCGCGGCATTCGTGATGCCGGCGACGCTGTCCATCCTGACCAACGTCTTCCCGCCGCGCGAACGTGCCCGCGCGATCGCGATCTGGGCAGGATTCGCGGGGGCCGGCGCAGCCATCGGACCGATCGCCGGGGGGTGGTTGCTCGAGAACTTCTGGTGGGGCTCGGTGTTCCTGTTGAACGTACCGATCGTCCTGTTGGCGCTGGGGGCCGGCCGCGTGCTGGTTCCGACATCGCGCGACCCGCAACACGCAGCCCTCGATCCGATGGGGGCCGGTCTCTCGATCGTCGCCGTCGGTTCGCTCGTCTACGGCTTCATCGAGGCTCCCGACTTCGGATGGAGCGACCGGGTAACGGTCTCCGCGTTCGCTATCGCGGCGGTGTTCCTCGTCCTGTTCGCCTGGTGGGAGCTTCGCTTCGACCATCCGATGCTCGATCTTCGGTACTTCCGTGATCGTCGTTTCTCGTCCGGGGTGCTCGCCATCACCTTCGTGTTCTTCGCCATGTTCGGGACGTTCTTCCTCATGACGCAGTACCTCCAGATCGTGTGGGGTTACTCGCCGTTGGGCGCGGGGGTGAGGTCGTTGCCCGCTGCATTCGGGCTGATGGTGTTCGCCCCGACCGGCGCTCGCCTCGTCGAACGATTCGGCGCGAAGCGCGTCGTCGCGGGCGGGTTGTTCCTCGTCGCGGTGGGACTGGTGATGCTTGCGCAGGTAGGGGTCGACGTTAACTACCCGTACTTCGCGCTATGTCTCATCGTCGTTTCGGCCGGGATGGGCAACACCGCGGCCCCCTCGACGGCATCGATCATGTCGGCGATGCCGCTCAGCAAGGCGGGGGTCGGGTCGGCGGTCAACGACACGTCGCGTGAGCTCGGTGGCGCGCTAGGCGTTGCGGTGCTCGGAAGTCTTGCCACTTCGCACTACACGGCCTCGCTCGCCGACAAGATCCCCGCCGGCGTTCCCGCGCGCGTCGCGGCCGTCAT
>DASSMG010000039.1:0-5143 GCA_035688995.1 Actinomycetota bacterium | reverse complement strand
GTCTCGAGGTGGGCACGCTGTCTGCGCTGTTGCGTCCACAGATTGGCGAGTCCTACACCGGCGAGCAACAACATGATGATCAGGTAAACCACGTATCTCCCCTTCTAGAAAACCCTTCACCCGCGAATCGGGGCCTGTAAGAGGCCCCTTGGGGAGCGGCTTCGCCGCCGCTCGTAGTTCCCCGAGAGCGTAGCAGTCCGTTCTGCGAACCGCCTCTCGAGACCTACTTTCGCTGCCGGTCCGTAGGCTCCTCCTAACGACCCGCAAAAAGACGTCTTTTCGCGCTTCTCAAGCTCACTAGCGCGATACCCACGCCTGCGGCAACCGCAGCACCGCGCGCGATATCGCGCCTTTGGTAGGTATTCGTCCCCACCCGGACCGTCCCCCGCACCCTGCCCCACGTCTCTTGAAGGGACTCCGCGTTCGTTCGCGAAAAAGTGAAACCGGTGGCGCGGAGCTTCTCCGACGACACGACCCAGGGGTGCAGGACGTAGTGCAACATCCCCGCGGGAGCCTCCGCGACGCCGAGGGACCACATCCGCTCGGCCATCGAGAACGCGGTCGCTTCCGGAACCACGTACCAACGACGGTCGACGATGCGATCGATCTCTTCGATCGTCAGCCATCCTTCGGGGGCGAGGTTGAAATAACCCTCGAGGTCGCCAGTGACGGCCCGCATGAGTGCCGCGGCAACATCGTCCTCGTGGACGAACTGCAGCGGAGCGTCCTGCCCCCGAACCCGTAACGGCACGGGTTGCTGCAACTGGTGCGACCACGCATTGTCGACGTGGGGGCCGAAGACGATGGACGGACGGAAAACCGTGAAGGTGAGATCCGGGAAATCGTCCTGCACCTCGCGCACCACGAATTCGACTTCGAGCTTGTGGGCCGCGTAGGAGAAATCGAGATTGGCCCGCAACGGCGATTCCTCCGTGAGCGGTACCTCGTTGTCCGGATGCGCGCCGTAGGCGACGGCAGAGGACGTGTACACGACCTTGCGAACTCCCGCGCGTCCGGCGCAGCGGAACACGTTGGTGCTCCCGTTCACGTTGACGTCGCGCATCTCGGTCTCGTCGTGGATCGGATCCATGATGAAAGCGAGGTGGACGAGCACGTCGACGCCGGCCAGTCTCGATTCGATCGCGGGATCCCGCACGTCGAGTCGATCGAAGACGAAGCGGGGATCGGAGAAATCGGGCGGTCTCACGTCGAAGCCGATGACGCGACCGATGCCCTCGGTCGAGCACAACTCGGCGATCAGGCGGCTCCCGAGATATCCGGCGGCGCCGGTTACCGCCACCGTTCGACCCGCTCCAGACGTCACGGACGAACCATAGCCGGAGGCCACTAACGCTTAAGCAGCGCGGCGGGCACAATGGACCCATGACCCAGGACCCGCTCGGCGATATCCCTCTGTTCCGAGAGATCCAGAAGATCCTGTCCTCGAGCGAGGGGCCGATCAACCTCGAGATCGCCAGGCAGGTCGCGAACGCGCTCAACCAGGACTCGACGGACCACATCGACCCGGATTCGGCTCAGCGTTTCGCTCAGACCGTAGCGACCGCTGGCTTCGTCGTTGCCGGTTACACGCGCTTGACGCCGGACGAGCCCGCGCGTGCGGAGCTCGTGTCCCGCCGGGACTGGGTGGCTCGGACGCTGACGGCGTGGCAGTGGCTGTTGACGCACCTCGCGGCGAGATTCGCCTCCGAGATCGGCTCCTTCTCCGAGGAGCGCGGAGCCGAGGTCGACCCCATGGGAGCCGTGATGGGCCAGGTCGCTCCGCTTCTCATGGGGATGCAGGCGGGAACCCTGGTCGGTCAGGTGGCGCACGACGCAACCGGCCGCTACGACCCCCCGATACCGAGGGAGGACGACGGGCACCTGTTCCAGGTCGCCGCGAACGTCGAGGCGATCGCGGAGGGCTACTCGGTCCCGCCCGATCACCTGTCGGCATGGCTGGCCGTTGGGGACGTCGTGCGCCATTCGGTATCCGAGGCGATCCCGTGGGTGTCGCGTTACCGGCGTTCGCTGTTCATCGAGGTGGTCGATTCGCTGGAGATCGACCCGAGTGACCTCGAACGACGTCTCGAGGAGCTGCAGACGCGGGGCCCCGAGGCGCTTCAGGAGGGCCTCGGTCCCACACAGATGATCCCCGTGGTTCCGACCGAGCGGCATCAGGCCGCGCTTCGACGATTGCACGCCTTCACCTCGGTCTTCGACGGTTACGCGCGTCACGTTCTCGGGCGCGTCAGCGAGGAGTTGATCGGCAACATCGGTCAGATCGAGGAGGCGATGCGTCGCCGCGATGCAACTCCGGGCGAGGGCACCGCCATGTTGAATTCGCTTCTCGGCATCTCGTTCGATCCCGCTCTCGCACAGAGCGGAACGACATTCGCCGCGGCGGTGGTCGAGCTCAAGGGCATCAACCAGCTCAACCGCGTCTGGGATGCGCCCGACAATCTGCCGAGCATCGATGAGATCCGCGACCCGTTCGCGTGGATGGAGCGCGTTCTCGTAGACGAATGACCGATCATCCGCTCGTCTGCGGTTCCGGCTACGTGCCGTTCGACCTTCCCGCGGGGGCCGAGGTGGTATCGCCGGGGTTGTCTCTTCCCCTCGAACCCGTCGAAGACCTCGCCGGTGAGGTGCAACGCGCGCTCGACGGGCCGATCGACCGGCCCCCGTTGCGGGACCAGGTGCGACCCGGCAACCGCGTGACGATCGCGTTCGACGACGCGACCGTGCCCTGTTACGCCCCGCTGTGGGCGACGGCTTTGCCCTTGATCGAAGCCGAGTTGGAGCGCGGTGGCGTGGCACCCCGGGACATGACGTGGATATGTGCGAACGCGTTGCACCGGCGATTGACGCTCGACGAGCTCGCTCGCCTGATCGGCGACGACTTCGTCGCGAGCCACCGGGATCGGCTGCGATGCCACGACGCGGAAGATCCCGACGCACTGGTGCATCTCGGTACGACGGGATCCGGCCTCGACGTCGAGTTGAATCGCGCCGTCTGCGAGACGGACCTAACGATCTATCTCAATTGCTCGACGATGCGGGCGTTCTCGGGCGGATGGAAGTCGGTGTGCGTTGGATTGTCGAGCTACCGGTCGATCCATCACCATCACACGCCCGACATCATGAGCATGTCGCTCGATCGCAATCGGATGCACGAGATGCTGGACGAGATGGGCCGCGTCGTCGATTCGGCGCTGGGGCCCGACCGGATCTTCAAACTCGAGACGGTTCTCGCCAACCCACTTTCGGTGCATCGCGTCTTCGGTGGGAGCGTGTGGGTAACGAGAGCGGCGGTGCTGGACCTTCTACGCCACAACCAGCCGGCCCGGCGCGACCTGATCGACGAACCGGCCGACGTGATCGTGTACGGAGTGCCGGACTGGAGCCCCTACGCCGCGTACTCGCACGGCAACCCGATCCTGGACCTGATCTCGACGGGTCTCGGGTATCTCGGCGGGATCACGCGGGCGATCGGTCATTCCGACAGCACCGCGATCCTGGCGACACCGTGCCCCTATCGCTGGGACGACGCCCATCACGCGTCCTATCGGGAGGTGTGGCACGACGTGATCCCTGCAACGAAGGATCCCGACGAGGCGCGGCGTGAATACGAGCCGGCGTTGGCGCGTCGTGAGGACTACATCGATCTCTATCGGAACGGCTACTCGTTCCACCCGGTGCACGGGATCATGGCGTTGTACCCGCTGAAACGCTTGAAAGAATTGCGGCGGGTGATCGTGGCGTGCCCCGAGGACGCGTCGGTCCCGCGGCATTGCGGATTCGAAGCCGCGCCCACCGTGGACGAAGCCGTGGCGATGGCGATGGAGGACCACGGCTCCGATAGTCGGATCGCGGTGGTCGACAACCCTCCTGCGTTCAACCGGCAGTGAGGCGAAGACTCTTCTAGGTCGCCGTCCGGTCCGAGCTCGACAGGTAGTAATCGTTCCCGGCGAACCGAGCTTCGTACTCGTGATGCCCGTTGCGGTATTTCGGAGGCGGATCGAAGTTTGCGATCCCTCGGTCGTTCGTCCGAGCCGAACCGATCACATCGCCGTCCGCCACGAACTCGACCGTTACGCCGGCGATGACGTTCCCGTGGTCGTCGGCATCGACCAATGTTGCGTGCAGCGACCGGCGGGAGCCCTGTCCGTCGACTTTCAGCTCCAGCATGCTGGTCTCCTTGTCGACCACGAAGGTCGCCACATCGGCGGAACCGAGATGGCTCGCGTCGCCGTCATAGCGCGCGGTGAGGCTGTAGGACCCGGGCTTGTCGACGAGAGTCAGTGTCGTGGCGGCCACGCCGTTCGAGTCGGTCCGCGCCACCTGGTTCCTGGAACCGTTCGGGCCGGACAGCGTGAACGTGACCGCGGCACCGGAGACCGGTTTGTCGGCGGAGTCCGTGAGCCGGGCTTTGATGGTGGCACGGTCGGAGTACTGGCCGGACGTCGCGGAGTCCGCCGTGAAACCGAGTTTCGTGACGGCCCGCGTCGGCGTTGGGGTCGGGGTGGGAGTTGGTGTCGGTCGGGGCCTCGTTCCGGCCACCTCGGAAGTGCCGGTGCCGTTGATCTCGCCGTTGGAATCGACGACGTCGCCCTTGGCGACCGAGGCTTTGTCGCCCTCGAAGAGGTTCGCGGGAGCGTGATAGCGGCCGTCGGCGCCCTTGGTCGCGGCGACCTTTTCGGTCGCGCCACTCTTGCGGACGACGGTCACGGTCGCCGTCTTGACCTCGGCACTAGAAGCCCACGGGCGGAACGTGCACGTGGCACAGAACGGCCGGCCGTATTCGTCGTTCTTGAAGTTGTTGGGGTTGATGTAGCGGAACTTCGACTCGTAGGTCGTCGGGTACGCGATCGGGTCCACGGTGAACGACACCGAGCCATCCTCGTCGGCGCGGATGTCACCGACCTTGATGCCCTCCCACGGCTCCACCTGGAACGGATCCGAAGTCACTTCGTAGTCGGTGTCGGTGGCCGGCGCGGTGCGGGATCTGCCTTGCACGACGAAGCGGTAGGTGCCCGTTGGGGTGCCACCGATACCGGCCGGGAACGCGTCGAATGCCTCGAAGTTGGCGGTCCAGATCCATTCCTGGTTGCCGGTGTAGGTGTCGGTGTAGGCGTTTCCGCCC
>DASSMG010000038.1:0-10932 GCA_035688995.1 Actinomycetota bacterium | reverse complement strand
GATCGTCGCGTTCGCTCTTCTCCATCGATCCGAGGTGACCGAAGGTGCCACCGCGGTACTGCAACCTCGGTCCGAGACCTCACAAGGAACCGGTGGGCGCATGTCGCGCGACATCGTCACGGGACTGATCGCAACGATCGTGGCCGGCACGATCCTGTTCCTCGTCATCCCGCAGCCCCAGTCGGTGCGGACCTTCGCTTTGCCGTTCGCGATCGGGGGCGGCGTCGGCATCCCCGCGAATGGGGGGATCGCCAATCCGGGATTCCCGAGCGGAGGAACGCCGTCGACCCGCAGCAGCAGCTCGGCCTATTACGCGTTCAACAACCGCATGGACCTGCGAGTACGCGGTGACCTCTCGGACGACGTCGTCATGCGAGTACGCGCCTCGGCCCCCGGGATGCTCCGCGGCATGATCTTCGACAGCTACGACGGCGTTGCGTGGACCGCCGACGACACCGAACCGGTCCCGTTCCAAGGCGATCCGCCCTACGGCTACCCGCCACATTTCCGCAGCCTGGGCCCCCGCCAGCTCCTAACGCAGACCTTCTACATAGAGACCGAACAACCGAACGTCGTGTTTTCCGCCGGGCAACCCGACTCGGTGTGGATCGACGGTGGGATCTCGATCGATCGCAACGGCGGTCTGCGCACGCCGGCGACGTTGACCGCGGGCACGGTCTACAGCGTCGTTTCTAGTCGCGGTGCCGCGGAGCCGGACGAGCTGCGATCCCTTCCCGAGGTCGAAACGCCGGACACCTTCACTCCGTACCTCCAGTTGCCGGACGGGCTCCCGCAACGCGTACGCGACCTCGCCACCCGGATCACCCGCAACGCCACGAACCGGTACGACAAGGTGAAGGCGATCGAAGACTGGCTGGCCCGCAACTACCACTACAACATCGATTCGCCGGTGCCGCCCGAGGGACGTGACGCGGTCGACTACTTCCTGTTCGATTCCGACGTCGGGTTCTGCGAGCAATTCGCTTCCGCGACTGCGGTGATGCTGCGCTCGCTCGACATCCCGACCCGCGTGGTCGCCGGTTACACGCCGGGAACACGCAACCCCTTCACCGGCTACTACGAGGTCAAGAACTCCGACGCTCACACGTGGGTCGAGGTCTGGTTCCCGCGCGACGGCTGGTACGAGTTCGATCCCACGTTCGCGATCCCGCCCGCCCACGAGGACCTCGCCAGCACCGTCCCGCTCAGCAGGGTCTTCGATTATCTGAGCGAGCACCTCAAAGACGGGCTGCCGTCGGGGCTGAAGAGTTACGCAAGCGGGTTCCTCGGTGCCGGCCTCGTTCTGGTGGTCGCGGTCGGAGCGTTCCTCGCATGGCGGCGACGTCGGCCCCGGCCCGTTCCCGCCGTCGCACCGGCGATCGCAGGGGGGCCCGTGACCGCTGCCTTCCGCCGGTTCGAGCTCGCCCTCGCGGAGGCCGGCCGGGCCCGATCGCCGAACGAGACCGCCGCCGAGGTGCTTCGGCGGGCGACGTTCCGACGACAAGCGCCCCCGCCGGCGGGAGCGCTTCGCGCCTTCGAAAAGGAGCGTTACGGCGCGGAGGAGCCAACCGAGGACGAGGTGAACGCCGCAGTCGCCGAGCTCGAGCGGCTCTCCCGAGAGACCCAGGACGTGACAGAGCTGTGAGCGTCCTGATGTGCAAGAAGTCAATCAATGGGAGCATTCATCGGTTATGCGCCAACCGCCTCCTCTCGATCCCGCGGAGCACGCTCGCCGTCTAGCCGCGGTACGGCGCCGGCGCGCCCGACGGCGCATGGTGCGCAGGCGCCGGCGGACCCTGTTCTTCGCGATCTTGCTCGTGGTTCTGTTCTTCGTGGGCCGGGGGATCTTCGGCGGCGACGAGAAGCCCAAGCCGGCGGTGGCCAGCGGAACCGATGGGGGAGCCGCTCCACCGGCCAAACGCCACACCGATGCGGTCAAGAACTCGCCATATCCGATCAAGCACATCGTCTTCATCATCAAAGAGAACCGGACCTTCGATAACTACTTCGCGCGCTATCCGGGGGCCGAGGGGGCCGATCTCGGCTACACGTCTAACGGCCATCAGATCCTGCTGCAACCCGCCACCGACGTACTCAAGCCCGACCTGGGACACGGGTTCTTCGACGCGCTCTATTCGATCAACGGCGGCCAGATGAACGGGTTCGACAAGGTCCAGAACGGCGACTCGCTCGTTAGCTACACATCGTTCGAGCGCAAGGGGATACCGAACTACTGGAACTACGCGGACAACTTCGTCCTGGGCGATCACATGTTCTCGTCGATGTTCGGCCCGACGTTCCCGGAGCATCTGTACACGGTCGGTGCGCAGGCGAACGGCGTCGTCGGCAACAAGCTCGAGACCAGCAATCCCGGTGGCTATTGCCAGGACCCCGGGGAAACCGTGTACGCCTTCGACGATCTGACCGACGAAGAACGCCAGGAGGTCATGGCCGCCGAACAGGCTGCCGACACCGATCGCGTCGGTGACTTCTGGCAACGGATCCGTGCATGTTTCAACTTCAAGGTGTTACCGGACGAGTTGAACAAGGCCGGGATCTCGTGGCGTTACTACGCCGACGACGGGTCGTGGATGAACGCGATGCTGGCGATCAAACACATCTACGACTCGCCTTACTGGGGGCCCAACGTCCAACCCGAGGAGAACGTCCTTCCGGACATCCAGTCGCACAAGCTCAAGTCGGTGTCGTGGGTCGTCCCGGGTCCGGGATTCAACGAGCACCCGGGCGGGCCCAGCGTGTGTATGGGCGAGAACTGGACCGTCGAGCACATCAACGCCATCATGCAATCGAAGTACTGGAAGAACACCGCGATCTTCATCACGTGGGACGACTTCGGTGGCTTCTTCGATCACGTCGTGCCGCCCCAATACGACGAGATGGGTCTCGGGCCCCGCGTGCCGCTGCTGATCATCTCTCCGTGGGCGAAGCAGGGATACATCGACTCGAACGTTTACGAGTTCTCTTCGGTGCTGAAGTTCATCGAGACGATGTTCGACCTGAAACCGTTGACCGAGCGCGACGCGCAGGCGAACAACATGCTGGACGCGTTCGACTTCACCCAGAAACCTGACTTCGACTCGCGCAAGCTGCTCTTGGAAGAACGCGACTGCGAGGGCTTACCCCAGAAGATCGTGCAGGAATACGAGAAGCACGGCAGTGACGCGTTCGCCGCTCTCGGAGACTGAGCTAGCCCGCGCAGTCCTCGGGGATCTTGATCTCGTCACCCGGATGGATATCCGAACCATCGGCTAGGCCGTTGAAGTCGACAAGGATGTCGTCCTTCGTCGGGTCGCCGCAGAAACGGTCGGCGATCTCGCGCAACGTGTCGCCGCTCTGTACGACGTAGACCTTGCCGTTGAACGTGGTGTCCGTGTTCGTGTCGCCGCCGCCCCCGACCGTCACCGATGGGGTTGGGGTCGGAGTTACCGCTTGCTGTTGGGCGAGCGTCTGCTTGAGCTGCTCGTTCTCGTCCTGAGCGCGCTGGAGGTCCCGGTTGAGGGCTCTCACGCGTTCGCTGGGGATCCCGTTGGGGGCACTCGCACGGCCGATGAAGAAGGCGACCAGCAGTACTCCGGCGAGGACTACCGCACGCCCCCAGAGGATGTTGGGTCGTTCGGGCTTCTCCTCCGCGACGTCCCAGTCATACGTCGGCTGCGGTTCGTAGGGCGAGAAGGTCTCGGTCTCACGATCGCTCATGCGTTAGAGCCTAGCGGCAATCGCGACTTGGCTCTGCGGCAACGGCCTACGACTAAGGTAGGTGGCCCATGCCCGACGATCCGAAGAAGCGCCAGCCGTCCGGTCCGATCCCGACCGGCTGGATCCAGCGCGGCGCAAAATTGGCGGGCCAGACCGGAAAGTCCGCATTCCGCTTCGTAGGGACGCGTGCGAGATCGTTCGCCGCTCCGGATCGGGCCGGGGAGTTCCTCGACGCCTTCCACAACCGGACCGCGCAACAGCTCGTGGAGATGCTCGGCGAGATGAAGGGCGCCGCGATGAAGCTCGGCCAGCTAGCGTCGTTCTACGAGTTCTCGACCCCGAGTGCGTACACCGAGACCTACCGCGATGCGCTGACCATGTTGCAGAACTCGGCCCCCCCGATGGACCCCGAAGCGTCGAAGGCCGTCATCGCAGAAGAGTTCGGGAAACCGGTCGACAAGGTGTTCGCGACGTTCGAGGACGAAGCAGTCGCCTCTGCGTCGATCGGTCAGGTTCACCGCGCGACGTTGCCGACCGGTGAAGAGGTTGCGGTCAAGGTCCAGTACCCGGGTGTCGACGAAGCCGTCCGATCGGATCTGAAGAACGTCTCCGCGATGACGAAACTGGCCGTCGCGATCGCGCCGAACCTCGATCCGCGCGAGGTTGCCAATGAAGTCAAGGAGCGCGTGCTCGAGGAGCTCGACTACCGTCGCGAAGCTTCGAATCAGGAACGTTTCGCCAAATTGTTCGACGAACACCCGTTCATCGTCGTGCCGAAGGTGTACCACCAGTACTGCAGGACGCGGGTGATCACACAAGAGTTCGTCAAGGGCGAGTCGTTCACGAACGCATTCTCGTGGCAGCAGGATCGCAAGGACGAGCTCGCCGAGATCCTGTTCCGCTTCTTCTACGGAAGCCTCAACCGCTTCCTGCTTTTCTCCGCGGATCCGCACCCCGGCAACTACCTGCTGCTTCCGGATGGCCGCGTCGCATTCCTCGACTACGGGTTGGTGCGCGCTGTGGATCCCGGCACTCTCGAGCTTCTTCTCGAGATCGTCCAGGCGCTGATCGCCGAGGACAAAGAACGCGGCCGGCGCGCACTCGAGGGGATCGGGATCCTCAACTCGCGGACCCCGGAGGTCGACGCGGTGTGGGAGCACCTGAAGTTCCTCAACGCGCCCGTGCTGGAGGACCGCGAGTTCAAGATCGACCAGGCCCTCGTTCAGGAGATCGCGTCGGCCGGTTTCGATCCGCGCAGCTCGGCGTTCAAGACCCTCCGCAAGGTCGGCATCCCCGGGGTCATGATCACGTTCAACCGCATGTCGTTCGGGGTGGCATCGCTGCTCGGGCGTCTCGAGGCGACCGCGAACTGGCAAGCGATCGCCCGTGAGATGTGGGCCGGCGAACCATCGCAGACCACGCTCGGCCGCGAGGAGCAGGAGTGGCTCGCCCGGAAGCACCCCGACCTCGAGCCCCCATTGATGGAGCCCTAACCGGGCCGATCAGGTGGGGCGGGTGACGGCCCCCTCCGAGGCGGACGAGACCGACGCCGCGTACTTGGCGAAGACCCCCGAGCGGTAGCGGGGCGGCGGGGCCGTCCAATCGGCGAGGCGCTTGGCGATGACGTCGTCGTCCACGATCAGCCGTAGCTCCCTGGAATCGATGTCGATCTCGATCAGATCCCCGTCCCGGACGATGGCGAGCGGCCCACCCCGGGCGGCTTCCGGCGAGATGTGGCCGACCATCAGTCCGTGGGTGGCGCCCGAGAATCGGCCGTCGGTGATCAGCGCAACCGAGTCGCCCAGGCCCTCGCCGACGAGGGCGGCGGTGACACCGAGCATCTCCCGCATCCCCGGGCCCCCCGCGGGACCTTCGTACCGGATCACCACGACGTCGCCGGCGACGATGGCTCGTCGTTCGACCGCTGCGAAGCAGTCCTCTTCCGAGTCGAAGACCCGCGCCGGCCCGCGGTGGAACCGTCTTTCGTGACCGGCGAGCTTCGCGACGCAACCATCGGGCGCGAGGTTCCCGCGCAGGATGGCCAGCCCACCGTGGGGCTTGATCGGATCTTCGATCGGCACGACGACCTTCTGGCCGGGCGTCTCGCGCGCGGCTTCGGCGATCGCACCGAGCGTGCGCCCGTCCACCGTCAACGCCTCGGGGTGGATCAGCCCGGACTTGGCCAGTTCCCGTGCGACCAGTGCGATCCCGCCCGCGGCGTGGAGATCGGTCGCGACGTAGTCGCCGCCCGGTTTGAGGCTCGCCACGATCGGCGTGCGTTCCGAGATCGCGTGGAACTCGTCGATCGACAGCTCGATGCCGGCCTCTTGTGCGATGGCTATGAGGTGCATCACCGCGTTCGTCGACCCCCCGGTGGCGGCCACGCACGCGATCGCGTTCTCGATCGACTGGCGCGTGATGATGTCCGAAGGTTTCACGTCGTTCTTGACGAGCTCGACCGCCAGTGCGCCGGCTTTCTCGGCGGCTTCTTTCTTCGCCGGGTCGGTCGCCGGGATACCGCTGAGCTCGGTGGGGCTGATCCCGAGGAAGTCCAGCGCGGTTGCCATCGTGTTCGCGGTGAACTGCCCTCCACACGCCCCGGCCCCCGGGCACGCCACCCCTTCGAGCTCGTGCACGTCCTCGTCCGAGAGCCCGCCGGCGGCGTGCTCGCCCACCGCCTCGAAGACGTCCTGGATCGTCACGTCTCGACCACGCCAGCGTCCCGGCGCGATCGAGCCGCCGTAGAGAACGAGACCGGGGATGTCGAGGCGACACAACGCCATGACCGCAGCGGGGATCGTCTTGTCGCAGCCGACTAGACACACGAGACCGTCGAACAGGTGTCCCCGCGCCACGAGCTCGATCGAGTCGGCGATGACCTCGCGGCTCACGAGCGAGGCGCGCATGCCCGACGACCCCATCGTCACGCCGTCGGAGATCGAGATCGTGTTGAACTCCATGGGCGTGGCCCCTGCGGCGCGGATCCCGGCCTTCACTCGGGCGGCCAGGTCGCGGTGGTTGTAGTTGCAGGGCATGGTCTCGATCCACTCCGTGGCGACCCCGATGATCGGGCGAGCCAGATCGTCGTCGTCGAAACCGATCGCTTTCAGCATCGCCCGGGCGGCGGAGCGCGATACGCCGTCGGTCAGCTCGGCGCTGTGGCGTTTGGCGGGATCGGATGGCTGCGAGTAAGGGGTCGTCATCGCGGCGACATTAATTCCTCCACCGAAGCAACTTGACTCCTCGGTCAAGGTGCCTATACTTCGGGACTCACCTCAGCAGCGTCGCCGAGGTTCGTTGTCCGGGAAACATGGATAGGAGCGCAACGAGCATGATCACGGCGACTCGCCTGCACCTCCTCACCCTCGTACTTATTACCTAGCGCGCGCCCGCGGCCCTGGGCCGCAACGGCGTGCGCGAACCCTCCGGATCCCGGGGGGTTTTTTAGTTCCCGGTGTCCGGGTCCTGGTCCCACGCATCCCTCGAACCGTCGGAAAGCAGCACAGGCACGAAAGGAGAAGCAGATGAAGTACGAGATCGAGAACGGTAGTTACGTCGGCACGGCCGAATGGGCCGGTCCCGGCGAGGTCGCACTCGACATGCACGACGACTCGCATCGCCGCTGGTTCGAAGAGTTCTTTGCGAGTGAGACGTCGTCCATGACCGGACCGCTCGATTGCGCCGAGATGTCGCACGAGCGACGCAACGAATCCGAGGCTGCGTTCCACAGGGCGATGTTCGAGCTCGCCGCGCACGCCTACGCGGTCCGCGCGATGGGCGACGGCAGACGTCATCAGGCGCATCCCGATCGCACCCGGACCGAGGCCTGATGACTCGCGTCCGCATCCGGAAACGAGTGGGGAGGCCCCGATGACCACCGGCGCTCAGTCGCTGATCCGTTCGCTCGAAGCGGCGGGCGTCGAGGTCGTATTCGGGATCCCCGGTGGAGCGATCCTGCCCGCCTACGACCCGATCATCGAGTCGCCGATCCGGCACATCCTCATGCGCCACGAGCAGGGGGCCGGTCATGCGGCCGAGGGCTACGCGCAGGTGACCGGCAAGGCCGGCGTGTGCATGGCGACGTCGGGACCGGGCGCGACGAACCTCGTCACTCCGCTCGCCGACGCGATGATGGATTCGATCCCGCTCGTCGCGATCACGGGCCAGGTCCCGCGTCCGGCGATCGGTAACGACGCGTTCCAGGAAGCGGACATCGCCGGCATCACGATGCCGGTCACGAAGCACAGCTACAAGGTCATGGACCCGGCCGACATCCCCGCTGTCATCGCGGAGGCGTTCCACATCGCGACCACCGGACGACCCGGCCCGGTCCTCGTCGACATCCCGAAGGACGTGCTCCAAGAAGAAACGACGTTCCAATGGCCGACGACGATCAACCTTCCCGGCTACCGGGCGACCCCGATGCCAAATGCGCATCAGATCCGTGCCGCTGCGGAGATGATCCGGACCGCCCGACGCCCCGTGATCTACGCGGGTGGCGGCATCCTGAAGAGCCGGGCCGCGGCCGAGCTGCTGAGGTTCGCGGAAGCCACCGGGGCTCCCGTCGTCACCACTCTGATGGCGCGCGGTGCGTTCCCCGATCTCCATCCGCAGTGTCTCGGGATGCCGGGCATGCACGGCAATTACGCCGCGATCACCGCGATGCAGCGGTCCGATCTGTTGATCGCCTTGGGTGCGAGGTTCGACGACCGCGTCACCGGCAAGCTGGCCGCGTTCGCACCCGATGCGAAAGTGATCCACGCCGACATCGATCCCGCAGAGATCGGCAAGAACCGCGACGCGGACGTGCCGATAGTGGGCGATGCGAAAGCCGTCGTGGGGGCACTCGCCGACGCGGTTCGTCACAAGATCGCGGTGCACGGTCCGGTCGATCTCACGGCATGGTGGAGCGAGGTCGACGGGTTCAAACGCGACCATCCGCTGCGTTACGAGCAAGCCGAGGACGGGCCGCTCAAGCCGCAGTTCGTCATCGACCGTTTCGACGCCGCGCTCGACGGAGACGGCATCGTCGTCACCGGGGTCGGCCAGCACCAGATGTGGGCGTCCCAGTACGTGCGGCGGCGCCACCCGAACACGTTCGTCTCGTCGGGAGGGCTCGGGACGATGGGGTTCGCGGTTCCTGCCGCCCTCGGTGCCAAGGTCGGGGCCCCCGGCATGCGCGTCGTCGCGATCGACGGTGACGGGTGCTTCCAGATGACCGCGCAGGAGCTCGCGACCGCGGCGATCGAGAAGATCCCGATGACGATCGCGATCCTCAACAACGAGCACCTCGGCATGGTGCGGCAGTGGCAGACGCTGTTCTACGACGAGCGCTACTCGGAAACTCATCTGCCTCCCGTCCCCGATTACGTGAAGCTCGCCGAGGCGTACGGGTGCATCGGTCTTCGCGCCGAGGCCCCCGAGGACGTCGAGCCCGTGATCGACAAGGCGTTCGGCATCGACGACCGTCCCTGCGTCATCGACTTCCGCGTCGATCCCGACGAGATGTGCTTCCCGATCGTCCCGGCCGGGAGCTCCAACGACGACGTTCTCCTCGGGGCAGGTGGCGCATGAGCACACACATCCTGTCCGTCCTCGTCGAGAACAAGCCGGGCGTCCTCGCACGCGTCGCCGGACTGTTCTTCCGGCGCGGCTACAACATCAACTCGCTGTCCGTGGGCCCGACGCAGGACGCCGCGATCTCTCACATGACGATCGCCTTGTCCGTCGAGTCGCATCCGCTCGAGCAGATCGTCAAGCAACTCGACAAGCTCGTGAACGTCCTGGACATCGAAGACCTCGAGTACCACGAAGCGATCGCGGCCGAGATGGACGCGATCAACGCTCGCCTGCAACGACTCGCCGAGCTGCGACCCGTTTCCGATGCCTCGCACGCCGAATCCGCCTGAGGAGGAGCCATGGCTTTGAAGATCCACTACGACGACGTTTCGCTCGCCCCGCTAGATGGGGGCCGCGTCGCCGTCATCGGTTACGGCTCGCAAGGACGCGCGCATGCGCTCAACCTGCGCGACTCGGGTGTCGACGTCGTCGTCGGTCTCCGCAAGGACTCCGACACGTGGGATCGGGTCAAGGCCGACGGCCTGACTCCGGTTGGTCTCCATGAGGCGGCCTCGGGAGCGCGCGTGGTCGCGATGCTCCTTCCCGACCAGCATCAGGCGGCCTGCTACATGGAGGCGATCGAGCCGAACCTCGAACCGGGCTCCACGCTTCTGTTCGCCCACGGCTTCAGCATCCATTTCGGTCAGATCCGGCCCCCGGGCGACGTCGACGTCGTGATGGTCGCCCCGAAGGCACCCGGCCCTCTCGTTCGCCGGACCTACGAGGAGGGCAAAGGGACCCCCGCGCTCGTTGCGATCCAACAGGATGCAACCGGAGCCGCCATGGAGCGCGCGCTCGCTTACGCGAAGGGGATCGGCTGCACCCGCGCCGGGGTCATCGAAACCACGTTCGCGGAGGAGACCGAGACCGATCTGTTCGGCGAGCAAGCGGTTCTCTGTGGCGGGACGTCGCGCCTCATCCAGGCCGGCTACCAAACGCTCGTGGATGCCGGCTACCAGCCCGAGATCGCTTACTTCGAATGTCTCCACGAACTGAAGCTCATCGTCGATCTCCTTTACGAGGGCGGCTTCACGCGCATGCGCGATGCGATCTCCGACACCGCCGAGTACGGCGACCTCACCCGCGGCAAGCAGGTTGTGGGCCCCGAGGTCGAAGAGGCGATGCGCAAGACGCTCGAGGACATCCGTTCCGGGAAGTTCGCGAAGGAATGGGTGCTCGAGAACCGCGCCGGCACTCCGGTCCTGGACGCCGAGCGCCGTCACCAGCGCGAGCTTCCGATCGAAGAGGTAGGCGCTCGCCTCAGGGGGATGATGTCGTGGATCAAGTGAGGATCTTCGACACCACGCTCCGCGACGGCGAACAGTCGCCCGGGATCTCGCTGAATCTCAAGGAGAAGGTCGAGATCGCGGAGCAGCTCGCCCGGCTGGGCGTCGATGTGATCGAAGCCGGTTTCCCGATCTCGTCAGCAGGCGAGTTCGAAGCCGTTGCCGCGATCGCCGAGAAGGTACGCGGCCCGGTCATCGCCGCTCTGGCTCGAGTAGGTCCCGACGACATCGACCACGCCGTTGCCGCCGTTGCGCGCGCCGCCCGTCCCCGCGTCCACACGTTCATCGCTACGAGCGAGATCCACATGCG
>DASSMG010000037.1:0-3951 GCA_035688995.1 Actinomycetota bacterium | reverse complement strand
GTTCCAGGTCATATCGATCTCCGGGCACAAAAAAAGCGCTCGAGTTCGAGCGCCATTGCTCCGTGTGGGAAGTGGCCCAACGGTACCCGGGCGAGCCCGGGGTAGTCAATCACCGCCCCCTGGGGCCCTTTTGACGGGGCGCCGGAGGTTAGGTATACCTAACAGTCGGAGTACGGCCGACCAAACAAGGCAGGAGGTCCGGGTGGGCAGCGCGTTCGTCCTGATGCTACGTGAAGGCCTCGAGGCCGCGCTCATCGTTGCCATCGTCCTCGCCTACCTGAAGCGGCTCGGTCGCGACGAGGCGTTCCGCTCCGTGTGGCTCGGGACCGGCGCCGCCGTCCTCATCTCCGTGGCGGTCGGCGGTGGGATCTTCGCCCTCCTGGGCGAGCTCGAAGGCAAGGCGGAAGCGATCACCGAGGGCGTCATCGCCTTCTCGGCAACTGCGGTGCTGACGTGGATGATCTTCTGGATGGCCCGCCAGGCCCGCTTCATCAAAGGTGAACTCCAGGCCAAGGTCGACGCGGCGGTTGCGGCGGGATCTGCGATCGGTCTCGCCGGGATCGCATTCGTGTCGGTTCTGCGTGAGGGTCTCGAATCCGCGTTGTTCCTCGTCTCCACGACGGTCGGCGATCGTTCGAGCTTCGGCGGCCTGATGGGCGCGTTGCTCGGGATCGCGGGCGCCGCCGGCATCGGTTACCTCGTCTATCGCGGCAGCCGCAAGGTCAACCTCCGCGTCTTCTTCCGCGTTACCGGCGTGCTGATCATCCTCTTCGCGGCGGGCTTGCTCGCGAAGGGCATCCACGAGTTCCAGGAGGTGGGTTTCCTCGCCACGGCAGGCGAGCACCTGTGGGACGTCGGGCGGATCGCCCTTCTCAACCCGGATCGTTCGATGCTCGGCGAGTTCCTCCACGGCCTCTTCGGGTGGTCACCGGACCCGTCGTTCGAGATGGTCCTTCTCTACGCTCTCTATCTGGTGCCGATCGGGACGCTGTTCCTCGTCCAGACGCGCAAGATGCCGGCCCTCAAGAAAGCTCCGGCAGAGGCTCAGGTCCACACCGCGTAGGACGGCGCGCCGAACACCATCTCTTCGGTTCGCCTCAGTACCCAAACCACGCGCGCACGGCTAGCATCGGCGCGCACACAATTAAGCGATCGGAGTGACCATGCTCAACAAGAACGTCGAAGCCGCCATGAACGACCAGCTCCAGAAGGAGCTTCAATCGGCCTACGTGTATCTCGGGATGTCCGCTTATTGCGAGTCGCAGTCACTGCCCGGGATGGCGACCTGGCTCCGGCACCAGTTCGAAGAGGAGCAGGTGCACGCGATGAAGTTCTACACGTTCATCATCGACCGGGGTGCGAAGGTCGTTCTAAAGCAACTCGATGCCCCGCCGACCGAGTACTCGTCCCCGCTCAACGTCTTCGAGACCGCGCTCGAGCACGAGAAGAAGGTCACCGCCGCGATCAACGATCTCTACGCGCTCGTCGCGAAGCAGAACGACTTCGCGAGTCAGGCGTGGCTCGACTGGTTCGCGACCGAGCAGGTCGAAGAAGAGAAGTCGGTCGGCCAGATCGTCGACGATCTCCGTCGTACCGGCAACGAGGGCAACGGGATCTTCATGCTCGACCGCGAGCTGGGCCAGCGCTCCGGCGGCGAATAGCACCACGGAAGACGCGACAAGTCCCGGGCCCTGAGGCCCGGGAAGCTTGTCGGGGGGAGCTATCTCTTAGAACTCGTCCGTGTTGGAGGCAGCGATGCCGCCCGCCAGCGCCGTGGCCGTCATGGGCATGTGGTGGTGGGCCGAGTCGTACAGGCTCTGGAACACCTGCGGGTCTCCCGCGATCGCCAGATCGATGGTGCCGATCAACGAATCGACATGCTCTTGCAGCGCCGCTGCAACTACATCGGCCGGAAGCTCGCCCTTGGTGGCGGTTTCGATGAACGTGGCGAAGTCCTGGCGGTAATGGTCGAGTTGGTTCTTCGCCTTGCTTTGCATCTTCTGGTCGCCGGTCAAACCACCGACCGTGTAGTCCACGAAGAAACCGATGTGCGACCGCCACAGGTTCAGGAACTCGGTGCCCGCGGTCTTCCCGTAAACCGACTCGATCGCGGCCGCCAGATCCTTCGAGTTCTGGTCGAGCGCGCCTGCTGCCGCTTTGAATTCAACCGAGTTCGGATCCTTCGTGATCACTGCCTGCTCGACCGCGATCCCGGCGAGGTACACGTGGGAGTCCAGAAGGTCCGTAAGGGTCTGCTGCAGTTGCGCGGCCGGTGCTTCGAGCGCCTCCGCTCCGGAAGCCGTCGTGTGATCGCTCGACGTACCTGCCGCCATCGTGCCCCCTGCTGCACTTGCATCGGATGGCGAGTTCGAAGAGCACGCGACACCGACAAGTGCGAATGCAACTCCTGCAACTAGCCACCTATTGAGCGCGCGGAACCTAGGCATGTTGTGTCCTTTCGTTGATTGCTTGCCCGCTGTCTGCCTAGGTTCGTCGCGAACCGCTGTAGCGGATTGCTTCCGTTCTTTACTTGCGAAAGAACGCGCGGGTTAGAGCACCCAAAGGTTGTCGGCGAGCTGGGCTCCGAGGGCGACCTTCGCTCCGTCGACCTCGAGCGTTCTCGTTTCGTCCGGAGCCACTTCGACGAGCGTCAGTTCGTGACCCGGCATCAGGTGATGGTCCTCGAGGAATTTCATCACGTCGCCGTCGAGCTCGACATCTTCCAGCAGCCGTTTGAGCGTCGCGGTCTCGCCCGGCTCCATCGAGGCGACCGAACGCAGTTCCGACCACGGGATCGTGGATTCGGCCCCCGGGATCGGATTGCCGTGAGGACACGTCGGGTCGCCTTCGAGCTTGGCGAGGATCGCGGTCTCGACCTCGGGCGTCATGACCTTCTCCCAGTCCTCGGCCTGGTGGTGACAGAGGTGCCACGGGATGCCCAGGATGTCGACGAGCATCCGTTCTGCAAGACGGTGCCGTCGAACCAGCGCCTCGGCGAGCACGCGGCCCCCATCGGTCAGCTCGATGTCGCGGGTCGCGCCGATCGTCACGTGCCCTTCCGCCACGAGCCGCTTGATCCCCTCCGAAACCGTTGCCGGAGCGAGGCCGAGCCGCTCGCCGATGCGCGCTTGCAGGATCCGCTGGCCCTCTTCTTCGAGCTCGAAGACCGCCTCGAGGTACTCCTTCGAAGCCGGGTTCAGGTTCTTCAGGTCGGGTGATGACATAGCCCGATTGTAGGAGTGCCCGCCTATAGGCTCGATGAGATGCCCCCGAAGACGACCGCGAAAACCGCTCCGAAGTCGGCGAAGAAGGGTTCCAAGCGCCCCAAGCTGCTGCTCCTGGACGGGCACTCGCTCGCGTTCCGCGCGTTCTTTGCACTGCCCGAAGACCTCACCACGACCGACGGAACGCACACGAACGCGGTGTACGGCTTCACTTCGATGCTCATCAAGCTCCTGCAGGAGCAGAAGCCCGATTACATCGCGGCGTGTTTCGACATGGCGGCGCCGCTCGAACGAAGTGCCGAGTACGCCGACTACAAGAGCAATCGAAGCACGGCCCCCGATACGTTCACGTCGCAGATGCCCCTCGTGCGCGAGGTGCTGCGCGTCATGCAGATCCCCGTCTACGAGTTGGCCGGCCACGAAGCCGACGACATCATCTCGTTCCTCGCCAAGCGCGCGGAGAAGGAGGGTGTCGAGGTCAAGATCGTCACCGGCGACCGCGACTTCTTCCAGCTCGCGAACAAGAACATCCACGTCCTCTACAACCGGCGCGGGATCACCGACATCGTCGAGATGGACCCGAAGGCGGTGGAGGAACGGTACGGGGTGCCTCCCACCAAGTACGTCGATCTCAAGGCACTCGAGGGCGACAACTCCGACAACCTTCCCGGTGTGCCCGGGGTCGGCACCAAGACCGCGGCCAAGCTGGTGCAGAAGTACGGGAGCG
>DASSMG010000036.1:0-18257 GCA_035688995.1 Actinomycetota bacterium | reverse complement strand
CGTCGGAGTGTCGCTGACTCTGGGCGTCGCGTTCGTCGGCGGAACGACCGCCGCAGCCACACAGGATCCCGTCCAGATGTCCTTGTCGTCACAGAGCGAGCAGGGACGGGCCGCGACCTCGCGCGTTCTCGCCAAGCATCTCGACAAACACTCGGGCCGTCACGATGCCCGATCTCACGCGCACGACCGGAACTCCAACGATCCGCGGGCGAACGACTCGAAGCCGGGCTCGCAGCACTCCGCACCGGCGCACCAGTCTCACGCAACGGGCACTTCTCACAGCGCGACCCCTTCGCACCAGGCCACTCATCCATCCAACGGCGGCACCGACACGAAAGAAACGCCACCGGCAACCCCCGCCGAGGACCACGACGCCAAGCCGACACCGGCACCCACTCCGCACGTGAGCGGCGATCCCAACGAGCACGGCAAGGACTGTGACGGCCTCGGCAAGGGGGACGGCACCGGCCACGACTATCACTGCACGGACTAGCGAACCGTCGCACGCGGGTAGGCTTCGCTCCCGTGTCTCACCGTTCCGATGAATCCCCCGATAGAAACCTCGCGCTCGAGCTCGTCCGCGTAACCGAGGCCGCGGCGCTCGCGGCGGCTCGTTGGATGGGTCGCGGAGACAAGGAAGCCGCCGACCAGGCCGCGGTCGATGCGATGAGGCTCATGCTCGACACGGTTTCCATGGACGGCATCGTCGTCATCGGCGAGGGCGAGAAAGACAACGCGCCGATGCTCTTCAACGGTGAGGAGATCGGTAACGGAGAACCTCCGATCGTCGATGTCGCCGTCGATCCGATCGACGGCACCACGTTGACCTCCAAGGGGATGAACGGTGCTCTGTCTGTCGTCGCGGTTGCCGAACGCGGCACGATGTTCGATCCCGGCCCGTGCGTCTACATGGAGAAGATCGTCGTCGGCGAAGACGCGGCCGACGTCATCGACATCGAAGCTCCGGCCCCCGACAACCTCGAGAAGATCGCCAAGGCCAAGGGCGGGTCGATCTCGGATCTGACCGTCTGCATCCTCGAACGCGACCGCCACGAACAACTCGCCAAAGAGGTCCGCGAGGCAGGTGCTCGCATCAAGTTCATCAGCGATGGGGATGTTGCCGGAGCCATCTCGGCGGCGCGCGAGGGGAGTGCCGTCGACGTCTTGATCGGGATCGGAGGCACGCCCGAAGGTGTCATCGCGGCGAGCGCGATCAAGTGTCTGGGGGGCACGATCCAAGGCCGCTTGTGGCCCCGGAACGACGACGAGCGCCAACTTGCGATCGACGCCGGCTACGACCTCGACCAGGTCCTCACCACGGACGACCTCGTGTCCGGTAGCGATGTGTTCTTCGCCTGCACCGGCGTCACCGACGGTGACCTCGTGGAGGGAGTCAGGTACCGGGGATCCAGCGCCCGCACGCAGTCGGTCGTCATGCGCTCCCGTTCCGGCACGGTGCGCATCGTGGACGCGATCCACCGTCGCGAGAAACTTCGCACCCTGACGTCGATCGACTACTGAGCCGACGATTCTCCGCGCGCTCGCTCGCGCTTGACGTCACCCCGATAACCCAATCGCGGCCTTACCGCGCGCTGTGGATCGGTCAGACGATCTCACTCATCGGCACCAACATGACTCTGGTCGCCGTGCCGTGGCAGGTCTACCGGTTGACGCACTCGGTCGTCGCGGTCGGCCTCGTGGGGGTCGCGGCCGGCGTTCCGCTGATCGCCTTCTCCATCTTCGGCGGCGCGATCGCGGATCGCGTGGAGCGCAAGGCCTTGATCGGTTGGATGCAAGTCGGCCTGATGGTGACCGCGGCGGCACTCACTTGGGTAGCTCTGATGAGCCGTCCCTCGGTGGTCGCGATCTTCGCTCTCGTCGCCCTGTCTTCGGCTTTCGGAGCGGTCGAGCGCCCGGCGCGGAGCGCGATGTTGCCGGCGTTGATACCGGAACGGAAACTCGCGTCCGCCCTGGCTCTCCGCCAGGTGGCGTTCCAGACGACGCAGATCGTGGGCCCCGCCCTCGGCGGCGTTCTCATAGCGTCCTTCTCGATCGCCTGGGTCTACGCGATCGACACGGTCACGTTCGTCGCCGCTCTGCTGGCCCTGCTGTGGTTGCCGCTCTCTACTCCCGAGAGGACGGCGGGGCAAACGCCGTGGGAGACCGTCAAGGAGGGTCTGTCTTTCACGGTGCGGACCCCTTTGATCCTGTCGATCTTCACAATCGATCTGATCGCGATGATCTTCGGCATGCCCCGGGCCGTGTTCCCCGCTCTTGCAGCGGACACCTTCCATGCGGGAGCTCGCGGCGCCGGCTTCCTCTACGCGGCACCTTCGATCGGGGCGTTGCTCGCGGCATTGCTGTCGGGTTGGGTGAAACAGGTTCGGCGGCACGGTGTCGCGGTGATCGCCGCGGTTGCCGCGTGGGGAGCCTTCATCACTCTCGCCGGGTTGTCGACGTTCTCACTCCTCGTGTGCTGCGGCTTCCTGGCCCTCGCAGGTGCGGCCGACGTCGTGAGCGCGGTCTTCCGCGGGACGATGCTCCTCGAAGCGACGCCCGACCCGCTGCGTGGCCGCGTGTCGGCGCTCAACCTGATGGTCGTCAGCGGAGGGCCACGGTTGGGCGACGTCGAGGCCGGGCTCGTCGCGGGAGCGATCGGCGCGTCGGGTTCCATCGTCTTCGGTGGCGCCGCGTGTCTCGTTGGGACCGCCGTACTTGCCGCCGCGGCTCCCCGCTTCCGCCGCTACAGGGCGCCCTCCACGACCGATCGCGCGCTGGAAACCCGAGAATCGAGCCGAGAAGCCGGCCCCTAGTTAGCTCGAGAGAGCCCTCTGGTCGTTCACCCAGGCCCCCAGGAGGCCGCGGTAGTGCGCGATGAACTGGTCGTGCTCGTGTGCGGGGAAGGCCTCCCGGACGGTGTCGACGATCACGTCGTCGAACGCCCTTGAATCGATGTACTCGACCATCAGTTCGTCGATGAACGACAGGTATTTGTCGCAGAACTCGTGGTAGCGGGCGGTGTCGAAGTGATCGTCGCTGAGCCGCGCGTACTCCGCCAACTTGTCCCCGTAGGAGAGATCGGTGCGGTCGCCCACGTCGAAATACCGGCGCGTGTCGAGATCGTTCTGCATCCGCCGCCCGGTGACCGTGCAGTAGATCGACCACTTGATCAGGGCCTTGATCGCCCAGGGGAAGTAGTAGTGCAGGCTGATGATCGAGATATCCGGGCATGCGTTGGCGTAGTCGATCGGGTAAACGACGTCGTCCTTGATGAGCGTCTCGCAAGAGTTGAACTCCCACAGGAAGAACGCGTTGACCAGGCGGCCGATGGTCACGACCTCGGCACCGATGGAAGGTTCGAGGAAATGGTGGTCGACCTGATACCGCCCGTGCAGCGGCTGATCGGGGTCGTAGCGCATCACGATCGTCTCGGCTCCGATCGACAGTGCGCGGCAGAACACCTCGAAGCCCTCGACCGAAGCCTGGAGATGCATCAGCCGCTCCCCGGACTCGTCGTAGCGGCGGATCAATTCGGTCTCGTCCGCGATCCGGGTCACGCCGACCCACGCTCCGCCGTCGAAGGGCTTCATGAACAACGGGTACCCGATGCGCTCGGCCACCTCGCGGAGATCGAAAGGCTGGTTGTAGCGCGCCGCGGTGTACGGGAAGCGCGGGTTATCCGGAGGTTTCTTGTAGGGGATGAGCCAGGTGTCCGGCACGTTCAGACCGAGACGCATCATGGCGCAGTAGGCGGCGTGTTTCTCCATGGACTGGAACGTGAACGGATTGTTCATCAGGTAGACGTCGTTCATCAACGCCACCTTCTTGATCCACTCGCGCGGCACGTAGTACCAGTGCGACAAGCGATCGATGACCAGTGCATGCCGCGGTTGCATCTGCAGATCGAACGGTTCGATCGTGATGCGCTCGGTCGCGAATCGGTGCGTCTCGCCCTCGTAGGTGAGTTCCGGGACCTTGGCCATGATGCTTTCGAACGCCCGCGGCCAGTCCTCTTCGGTTCCCAGCAACATCCCGACGAGATGGTCGGTCATCTGATGTCCTCGCTCCGGCGATCGGTCATCAACAGAACCTCGGTAGATGATGGGCTATCTGGGCGCGCCAGGACGGCCAGTCGTGGGGAACGTCGTACCCCCAGAGGTCCATCTCGTGATTGAGACCCTTCTCCGCCAAGCGCGATGCGAAGGCGCGGGTCGACTCCAGCGCGCCCGTCGTGTCCTCCCATTGCCCCTGGCCACACACGAGTAACAAGCTAACCCTGCTTCTGAGCCAGTCCAGATGGTCGCCCCCGAGGTGCGCCACGTAATCCATCGGGTTGTTGAAGTAAACGGCGTCTCCCCGTTCGCCCCACCCGAGATGGGAGATGTCGTAAACGCCGCTCTGGCAGATGGCAACGGGGAAGAGATCGGCTCTTTTCAGCGCGAAGTTCGCCGCGTGATAGGCGCCGAAGCTGCATCCGGTCGTGATGATCTCCTGGGGCCCACCGCAGTCCTCGAAGATCCACGGGATCACCTGGGTGAGGATCCAGTCCTCGAACGATTGATGCCGGCGGGCACGCTCCTCGAGCGGCAGTTCCTGATCCACCCACGAGCCGGCGTCGAAGCTATCGACGGCGTAGACCTTTACGCGCCCCTCGTCGATCAGCGACGCGATGCTGCCGATCATCCCGTTGTTCTCGTAGTCGTAACAGCGCCCCTGTTCGGACGGGAACACGAGTAGCGGGCGACCCCACTCCCCATATGCGATGACGTCCCCGCTGCTTCCGATCGCCGGCGAATAGAGCGACACGTGATCACGCCTCATCGGGTGCCCCAAACCCGTTGCAGGAGCGAGATCAGGTGCGGGTCGAATGTGTCGCGCCAGCCGATCCAGTTGTGAGCGTCGAGGTTCTCTCGGAGATAGACGTCGTAACCCTGCCGTCGGAGTGCCTCGCACGTCGCGCGGTTGTTGGCGAGGTTCTCCTCGACGCGTCCGCACGTCATCGTCACCGGGATCGGGTGGGGCCACTCTTCTGCGGTGAGAACTCGTCCCATGAAGCGTGAGATCCGGCCGAAGCGGACGAAGCCGGCTTCTTGACGGTCGAAGCGCATCCGGAAGTAGCTGCCGGACTGAAGGAAGAGCGCCCCGAACACCGCGGGGTTGATTCGATGCACGTGCAGCATCGCAAGCGCGCCCAGGCTCGCTCCCATCCCGACGCGCATCGTGCGTCCGTGGGGCATCGGCGCGATGCGCTCGATCGCCGGGAGGATCTCGTAGGACAGAGCGCGGGCGTAGGACGCCGACGCCGAATAGGTCTGGTCTCTCTCGACCGGAGCCACGAGGGCCGCTCGCATGGGCGGAAGCTCGTGCTGCACGACCTTGTGGTGAAGGAGCTTCAGCAGGCTCGACAGCTCGTGGTACTCGGGGCCGTCGTGCGCCACGAGCAAGGGTGCGGGGTCGTCGTCATCGAGGCCCTCGGATGTCCACAGCAGGATCCGGAGCGAAGCGCGGAGCGTCCTGCTCTTTATCCGATGCTCGGCGATCGCCTCGGGATCGACGTCGTCGAGTTCGGTCCACGCCGGAGTCACGTAGCCGGGGAACTCGACGACGGATTTCGTTCCGAACGGCCCCGCCGCCCGGATCGGATTGCCGGGGTCCGGGATCCATTCCTCGCCGCCGGCCTTGTGGGTCAGCACGAACTGGTACTCCATCCGATCGACCCCCGGGCGCGGGAAGCGCAACGTCCAGTTCTTCGTCGTGCGATCGAAGAGGAACCCAGGCCCGACGCGAGGTCGCTGAACCTCTTGGTACAGCCGAACCATCGAGAGGGCTTCGTCCTCGTCCGGTATCCGGAACAGGACCGCGTCGTCGTGAACGACGGGTGCATAGGAACGGCGCCGTTGCGCGCGGCGCAAAGTGGCGTCGGCGCGCACTAACGCCGCGGTTCCCACCGGAAGAACTTGATCGACAGCAGAAGCGCGGCGACCCCCCAGATGACGACGATCAGTAGATGCCCCGGCTCCCATCCCGAGCTCCCCGGCGGGGGGTTGAACGCCGTGCCCATCGCCACCGCGATGTGCTTGAGGGGGAAGAAGTCGGCGACTTTCTCGAGCCATCCCGGGATCTGATCCGTCGGCACGAAGATGTCCGAGACGAAGGCGAGCGGGATGATCAAAGCGTTGACGATCGGAGGAGCCGCGTCCTCGTTGGGGACGAGCGCGGTCATCGCCAGCCCCATCGAGCAGAACGAGGCTCCCGCGACCGCGATCGTCACCAGGAACGGCACCATCGTGTGGGTCGGCAGGTCGACCTTGTAGAACACCGCTCCGAACACGGACACGATGGCAACGAGCAGATAGGCCATCAGAACGGAGTGGATGATCCGTCCGACCAGGTAGCTGACCGACGAGATGGGCGTTCCGCGGACCCGTTTGAGGACACCTTGTTCGCGCAAGAAGACGACGGTGATCGCGATGTTCGTGTAGCACGCGGTGATGATCGAGAACGCTGCGATCGCAGGCACGAAGAACTGCGATTGCCCGAAGATCCCGTTGAAGATGACGAGGAACATGATCGGGAACGCGAACGTGAAGAACGCACTCGCGGGATTCCTCCAGAACGCCTTGTTGTTGTAACGAACCTGCCGGAACAACTGCGCTACGTCATTCACTGCCGGCATCCTTCTGCTGGGTCAGTTCGAGATAGATGTCCTCGAGCGTTCGCCGCGTGACCTGGAGATCGGAGACCTCGACCCCGGCTTGTTTGGCCCACGACGTCAGGTCGAAGAGGTCGTCCACGGGGGCTTCACTTTCCAGCGTCACCCGATGTTCGTTCACCACGGCCCTCGCGCCCAGACGATCGGGGAGCGAGGTCGGATCCGCGACGGTGAACGAGATGTTCGTCGTGGCCGAATCCCTGCTGATGAGTGTCTCGGGGGTTCCCTCGGTGACGATCAGGCCTTCGGCGATGATCGCGACGCGGTCGGCTAGTCGCTGAGCCTCGTCCATGTAGTGAGTGGTCAAGAAGACCGTCTTGCCGAGACTCTTGAGGTTCTCGATCATCTTCCACGCGCTTCTGCGAGCGCCGGGGTCGAAACCCGTCGTGGGCTCGTCCAGGAACAACAGATCCGGATCACCCGCCAGGCCGATCGCCACGTCGAGGCGCCGGTGCTGCCCCCCGGACAGCTTGCGGACCGGACTGTCGCGTTTCTCCTGCAATCCGACCACTTCGATCACTTCGTCCAGGGGGCGCGGGTGGGGATAGAACCCCCGGAACAGCTCGATGGTCTCGGTCACCGTCAGGAACCGTTCGACGCCCGTCTCCTGGAGGACGATCCCGATCCGCTCCTTGAACGCTCGGCTTCCCTTGCCCGGGTCGAACCCGAGGACGCTGACTTCCCCGCCCGTCCGGGCCCGGTGGCCTTCGAGGATCTCGACGGTGGTCGTCTTGCCCGCGCCGTTGGGCCCCAGGAGAGCGAAGCATTCACCGCGGGCGACCTCTAGGTCGATCCCTCGCACCGCTTCGTTAGTTCCGTAGGACTTGCGCAATCCGCGCACATCGATCGCGATCTCGGTCACGTCGGCAGAATAAGCTTGATGTCGTGGCCGGTTTCCTCCAGACGCCGCCGAGGCTCCCCGATGCTTGGATAGGCGATCGCGCGCTGCGCGAGTCGCTGAGATTCCATCTGGGCGACGATCTCTACGCGACCGCCGAGGACGTCCTCGCCGACGCGGGGGCGACCGCAACCTCCGACGAAGTCCTCGCTCTGGCGCGACGCGCCGAGAACGAGCCTCCCGAGCTCACGCATTACTCGACGTGGGGCGAGCGGATCGACGAGATCCGCGTGTCGTCCGCGTACACGGAGCTCGGACGGCTCGGCGTCCGCATGGGCGTCACCGCTCTTCCGTACGAGGATTCACCTTTCCGCGACAAAGCGCGCCTCGTATGGGCGGGTCTGATCGCGCTGTGGGGTCCGTCGTCGGCGCTCTACAGCTGCCCCGTGGCGATGACGGACGGCGCGGCACGTACCTTGCTGTTGCATGGTGACCTCGACGACATCGCGGTAGTCGGCAGACTCACGACGCGCGATCCCGATGCCGCGTGGACGAGCGGTCAATGGATGACCGAGACCGCGGGCGGGTCGGACGTGGGACGAACGGGAACCCTGGCGAGACGCGATGCCTCCGGAACGTGGCGACTCTACGGAAGGAAGTGGTTCACGAGCTCGACGACTTCCGAGATGGCATTGACGCTGGCACGTCCCGAGGGTGCACCCGACGGGTCGCGGGGACTCGCGCTGTTCCGCGTCCATCGTCTGCTCGATGACGGGACCCCGAACGCGATCTACGTTCGTCGCCTCAAAGACAAGCTCGGTACCCGAGCCTTGCCGACGGCCGAACTCGAGCTCGAGGGGGCTCTCGCCCATCCGATCGGGGACCCGTACGAGGGCGGCGGCGTTCGCCGGATCTCGACGATGCTCAACATCACGCGCATCCACAACTCCCTCGGAGCGGTGGGGGCGTTGTCGCGCGGCCTGGCATGGGCTCGCGCCTTCGCTCGCGTTCGCGAAGCGTTCGGGAAACCGCTTCACACGCTGCCCGCGCATCGGGCGACGTTGACCGACATCGCCACCGACCACGCCGCCGCCGTGGCACTCACCATGCGGTGCTGCGCGTTGATGGGGAAGGTCGAGCACGGTTCGGCGTCGGGCGACGAGATCGATCTCCTCAGGGGCCTCACACCCCTGACGAAACTCTCGACCGCGCGATGGGCGATCGCCGGGGCGACCGAGGCGATGGAGTCGGTCGGGGGCGTCGGCTACTGCGAGGACTCCGGGCTCCCCGCGGTCGTTCGGAACGCCCACGTACTGCCCATCTGGGAGGGCACGACGAACGTTCTTGCTCTCGACTTCCTGCGGGCCGCACTCCGTCATGGTGCGTTTCAGGCGGTCGTGGATGCGGGGCGCGAGCGGGTTGGGCCCCGGCTCGACGACCCGGCCGTAGGAAATGCCGCGCGATCCGTGGTCGCCGCACTGGACGAGGTCTCCTCCCGGGTCGCGCGCCTCGCCGAGGACCCGGCCGCGGCCGAGGGATCGGCGCGATCGGTCGCGATGAGCCTGGCGTCGACGCTCGCGTGTGCCGAGTTGGTGGAGCAGGGGGCCTGGGCGGCCGCACGTGGGGGGGATCGCACCGCGGCCGCGGCGAACCGCCTGGCGGAACGAGGCTTGCTCGCCCCGGTCCCGCCGTCCAACCTCGACCTCGCCATGGACGACGACGCCGGGACCGAGTTGCCCGCACCTTCCTAAATCTGGAAGGTCCGGCGGCCGATACAAACACTGATGTCTGGAAGCCGGGGACGTTCCGAGGGGGATTTCCGCGCGCTCGTGGTCGAGGACGACCTCACCATCGGGACGGCGGTGATCGATCAGCTCGCGGAGAGCGGGCTTCCCGCGCGTCTGTCCCACTCGATCGAAGAGGCCCGAGCCCTTCTGGCCGCCAAGGACTTCGAGCTCCTCGTCGTCGATGCCGAATTCTCCGGTGGCGACGGTATGGGCCTGTTGATGGACGCCGGTGTCACCGACCGCTCGACGGCCGTCATCGTGCTGTCGACCGACGGCGATGCGAAAGCGGCCTCCCGGGCGTTCGATCGCGGCGCTTTCGGCTACGTGGTCAAGCCCTTCGTGGCGGCGGAGCTCGCGATCGCCATCCTCGCCGCGAGGAAACGGCGCGAGAACGAGATGTTGCAGAAGAACGCTCTGGCCCGCCTCGAAGAGATGGTCCGAGCCCGGTCGGGCGACGCGTGGAACTACGTCTATCAACTCGAGCAAGCCGAACGCGAGCTCAAGTCTCTACAGGAGGAAACCATCAGGCGACTCTCGATCGCGGCCGAATTCCGCGACGACGAGACGCCGCGGCACATCGAACGCATGACCCGATACTGCGCGTTGCTTGCGGAACGCCTGGGTGAGGCGCCCGAGAGATGTGAGCTGATCCGGACCGCGAGTGCTCTCCACGACGTGGGGAAGATCGCGATACCCGACCAGATCCTGATGAAGCCGGGCCCGCTCGACGAAGACGAGTGGCATGTCATGAAACGCCACTGCGTCATCGGCCATCGGATCCTGTCCGGGTCGACGACCGGGCTCCTCAGTCTCGCGGCCGAGATCGCATTGACGCACCACGAACGGGTCGACGGGAACGGGTATCCGAACGGTCTGCGCGGGGACGAGATCCCACTCGCCGGCCGGATCGCCGCGGTGGCGGACGTATTCGACGCGCTTACCTCCGACAAGGTCTACCGGAAGGCCCTTCCGATCTCTCAAGCCGTCGAGATCATGAAGGAAGGACGAGGCACCCAGTTCGACTCCGACATCCTCGACGCCTTCCTGGCAGAACGAGCGCGCATCCTCGGCATCAAGGAGCGCTATGCCGACCTCCCTCACAGGGAAGAGGCGAACGAACTATCGGCGCTCGTCGCGGAGGGATAGCGGCCTAGGATCTGCCGCATGAAAGTCGCGGTCGGATCCGACGAAGACCACCCTCTGGTTCGTCACGTCATCGAGGATCTCGAGCGGCGCGGCCACAACGTCGTCGTCGTTGGGCCTCCGGCGGGGATCGAAGCAGACTGGGTCGAGGTCGGACACGAGATCGGTCGTCTGGTGGCCGGTGGGGATGCCGCTACGGGGGTCTTGTTCTGTTGGACCGGCACCGGCGCCTCGATCGCCGCGAACAAGGTGCCCGGGATCCGCGCGGCTCTGTGCACCGACGCGGCCACGGCCGAGGGGGCCCGGCGATGGAACGATGCGAACGTCCTGACTCTGAGTCTCAGACTGACGAGCGCGAGCGTTGCCACCGAGATGCTCGACGCGTGGTTCGCGACGGTGCCCGACGCTTCGGAACGGTCGACGATCGACTCGGTCGAATCGAACGTCGGCTCGATCAGCTAGCGGGTTCGAACCTCTTCGGGTCCTCGAGGTATTCGCGCGCGCTCCTGGCGAGGCGGGCGGCATGGAACCCATCGACGTAACGGTGGTCCATCGTTGCCGCGATGTTGAGCATCGGGCGGACCACAACCTGTCCGTCCACCGCGGCCGGTTTGTCGGTGACCTCCCCAACCAACACCAAGAAAGGGATCCGGTAGTAGGGAGAGAGGGGTGCGTACGCGTGTCCGATCCCGAACATCCCTACGGACGAAACCATGACGCTCCCGAACGGTTGACGGGGTAGTCCGTAGCGTTTGAGATCGAGATTCAGATCCGTCGTGAGCCACGCCGCGAGTCGCATCGAGGGACCCATCAGCCACCGCGGCGTCGACGACATCATCTTCTTCGTCTTGCCCAACTCGACGTCGCGATCGCCGCGTATCGCCTCTGCTCTGCTCTTCACCTCGGTTGCGATCTCGACGACCGATTTCGTGTCGGCGCGTTCGACCTTTACTCCCGAAAGTTCCTTGCCCCCACCCATCGACACGATGAAGAAGACGTCCACCGAGTCGTTGCGGACGAAGTGGCCGCGATACATGTGCACGTTCAGATCCGGGTTCTCACCCAGGGCATGCGCGACCGCCTTGCCGACCAGATGGGTGATCGTGGCGGGGGCTCCCGTAGCGCTGCGGGTGTCCTCGAGGAAGGCAAGCAGGGCGGTGGCGTCGACCTCGAGGTCGCCGTATATCTGCGGATCGCTGGGGTGGGTCCAGGTAGCCGACGTGATCTTGCGCCAGCCGGTGATCTTGGACCGTTGTGGTTTCACACCCTCAGGCTAACGGCGTCTCTCCGGGGCGGGAAGGGACGAGCCCCGCCCACGGCGAAGTCTTGGCGCGGGCACAGATCACTTGCGGCGACGAGGGGGACTATCCATGCGGGCAGTACGTACGGCGGCGCTGATCGCGAGCGCTCTTCTTCTTATCCCCATCTCGGCGAGCGGGGCCTCGGGTGCCTCGGACCAGGATCAACACTCGGACAACATCAAACAACTGGCTCAGGTGCCGATGAAGATGGGCGGCAGCGCGCTGGCCGAGGGGTCCGACCTGGCCTTCCGCGGCAATCTCGTGTTTGCCGGTTCCTATCAGGGGATGGGCATCTACAAGATCCTGCCGAACGCCCCCTATCTGAAGCAGATCTCCTTCTTCCATTGTGCGGGGGCCCAGGGCGACATCGTGCTGTGGAAGCACTACGCGTTCCTCGCCCTCGACTCCGGATCGAGCGAGCAGACGAACGTGTGCAACAACACGAATGACTCGGTCGGCAAGGAAGGCGTTCGGATCGTCGACATCTCCGACATCCGGCAGCCTCGTCAGGTGGGCTTCGTCGAAACGGACTGCGGGTCCCACACGCACTCGCTGCTGCCCGACGGGAACACCGCGTACATCTACGTGCAGTCCTACCCCTTGGGCGCGCAGACATCTAAGTGCAGCGTCGCGACCCACCGGAAGATCTCGATCGTCAAGGTTCCCGGCGACGACCCCGCTAGTGCGAAGGTGACGTCCACGTTCGACGTGTCACCCGAGATCGGTTGTCACGACGTGGACTTCTTCCCGCAGAAACACATCGCCGCGGCGGCATGCATCGGGGAATCGCAGATCTGGGACATCAAGGACCCCGAGCACCCCGAGCTCATCTCGCGCATCTACAACCCTGCGATCCAGATCCATCACTCCGCTGCGATCACGTGGGACGGGAAGATGCTTGCTCTCGGTGACGAGATGCTGGGCTCGATAACCGGCACGTGCCCCGGCATCGAGCAGGGCGCGCCGGGCGCGATCTGGTTCTACGACATCACGGATCCCGCGAACCCCGTCCTTAAGGGGCACTTCAACACGCCTCGCAACGAACCGCCCGACTCGGTCGAGGAGGCCTCCTACACCGCGTGCACCACCCACAACTACGGGATCGTGCCCATGAACGACACGAAGAAGTACATCGTGACGATCCCGTATCGCGCGTCGGGGCTCTCGGTGGTCGATTTCAGCGATCCCGCGAACCCGAAGGAGCTCGCCTACTACGTGCAACTGAACGACGGGAAGATCCCCGACATCTGGTGCGCGTATTGGTACAACGGCCGCATCTACACGAACGACAATGCGGCTCAACGCGGTGTCAGCGTTTACGAGATGGATGGGCTCGGTGCTTCCGACGCCCACTCCTACACGGGGATCATGAATCCCCAGACGCAGATACCTAGCTTCCGCTAAAGGCGCTCGCCTCGAGTACACCGCCGGCGACGAGGACGGCGACCGCTTCTATGTCGTCACCGAGCGGACGATCCTCTTCGAGGTGAGGTGACACCTTCCTGACCTCGCGGCACGCGGCGGCGGTCGCGGCTGCAGGCTTTAGGGGGGAACGGAGTTCGAGTCCCTGAGCCGCGACGATGGCTTCGATGGCGACGACGGTACGGCTGTTCGCCAGCACGCGGCTCGCTTTGAGCGCCGCGGTGGCGCCCATGCTGACGTGATCCTCCTGACCGGCCGACGTGGGTATCGAATCCGCGGACGCCGGGACACAAAGGGTCCGGTTCTCGGCTACGAGTGCTGCAGCGGTGTACTGCGCAAGCATGAAGCCCGAACGTCTGCCGGGGTCGGGCGTGAGGAAGGCGGGAAGCCCGTTGTTGAGAGCCGGATCCAGTAGCCGCGCGATCCTTCGTTCCGCGATCGTGGCGACGCCGGCCACCGCCAGCGTCAGGTGGTCGAGGGCCAGCGCGAGTGCTTCTCCATGGAAGTTGCCCCCGGAAAGGACCTCGTCCCGGCCCACGAAGACGGAGGGATTGTCGATCGTCGAGTGGAGCTCCCGTTCGAGGGTGGTGCGAACGTAGGCGAGAGCGTCGCGATAGGCGCCGTGCACCTGCGGCATGCACCTCAACGAGTACGCATCCTGGACGAGGTGCTCCGATTCGCGGTGCGATGCGACGATCTCGGACCCCTCGAGGAAAGCCCGCATCCGCTCGGCCGAGGTGATCGCGCCCGGATGCTTACGGAGCCCGATGATGTCGGGGTCGAAGGCGCGGTCGGTTCCCAGGCAGGCTTCCAGAGACATCGCGCCGGTGAGGTCCGCCGTCGCCACGAGGGATTCGGCCGCCACCGTGTCCAGGATCCCGGAGGCGAGCATCAGTTCGGTGCCGTTCACGAGCGAGAGCCCCTCCTTGAACGACAACGTGATCGGTTCGAGGCCTGCGCGCTTGAGTGCATCGCGCGTGTCGAGGACGGTCCCCTCGACCTCCACGCGACCGTCGCCGATGACCGGCAACGCGAGGTGGGCCAGGGGAGCGAGGTCGCCGGACGCGCCGAGGGAACCGCGCGACGGGACCTCCGGGTGGATCCTGCGGTTGAGGAGTTCCAGTAGTCGCTCGACTATCTCGACGCGAACGCCGGAATAGCCGGCGGCCAGGGTCCGGGCCTTGAGCAACAACATCGCCCGCACAACCTCGGTGGGTAGACGCTCGCCCACGGCGGTGGCATGGGACCGAACGATGTCCCGCTGCAGGCGTGTGGCGTCGTCGTGAGGGATGTGCACGTTGGCCAAGTGACCGATCCCGGTCGTGACGCCGTAGACGACGGCGTTCGCGTCGGCGGCGCGTTCCACCACGGCGCGCGCCGCCTCGATCCGAGCTACCGCATCGGGTGAGAGCTCGACACGGGCATCCCGCGTTGCGACGGCCACGACATCATCGAAGGACAGGGGTTCTCCCACGCGAACCATGCGGGGTGAGCCTAAGCTGCGCAGCCATGGTGACCTGGCATGCAGAGCGCGCGTGGATCGGCGCGATGGCGGACGACGTCCTGATCGAGACCGATGGCGACCGCATCACCGCCGTAACCGCCGGCGTGCCGGCTCCCGACGACGCCGTCCGCCTCTCCGGGCTGGCTCTTCCGGGTCTGGTCAACGCGCACTCCCATGCCTTCCACCGCGCGCTGCGCGGTCGCACGCACGAACCCGGCGATTTCTGGCGGTGGCGCGAGCTGATGTATCAGGTCGCGTCGGCGCTCGATCCCGACCGGTACCGGGCCCTCGCAACGGCGACGTTCGCAGAGATGGCGCTCGCCGGCATCACGACCGTCGGCGAGTTCCATTACCTCCATCACCGGAGCGAAGGCCGGGCCTACGAGGATCCGAACGCGATGGGCCTAGCGCTCGTCGACGCGGCACGCGCGGCCGGGATCCGGCTCACCTTGCTCGATACGTGTTACTTGCGCGGCGGGATGCGAAATGCCGATCTGGACGCGGCACAACTACGGTTCGCGGACGCCGATGTGGACGCGTGGGCGGGGCGCGTCGATGCTCTGAGCGGGAACGACACGACGAAGATCGGCGCCGCGATCCATAGCGTTCGCGCGGTCGATCCGGGATCGATGGCGCGGGTTGCCGAGGTGGCTCACGGTTCGCAGCAACCGCTCCACATCCACGTCTCGGAACAGGCGAAGGAGAACGAAGAGTGCGTCGCGGTGTTCGGGATGTCGCCGACGGAGCTGGTGGCGGACCGAGGTGTTCTCGGCCCCCGCACGACGATCGTTCACGGCACGCACGTCTCGGCACTCGACATCGAGTTGTTGGCCACTACGCGGTCGCGGGTCTGCATGTGTCCGACGACGGAGCGGGATCTCGGCGACGGCGTGGGCCCGGCCGCCGCCTTCGTGGGTGGAGGGATCGAGGTGAGCCTCGGCAGTGACGGGCAGTCCACGATCGATCTCTTCGAAGAAGCTCGAGCGGTGGAGATGAACGAGCGGTTGATAACCGAACGTCGAGGCATCCACGATCCCGTGACTCTGCTGGCCGCGGCCACCGACAACGGCGCGCGCAGCCTCGGCTGGGACGCCGGAGCGATCGCGGCCGGGCGGCTCTGCGACCTGATCACGCTCGATCCCGAGTCACCGCGGCTCGCAACCTGTCCCGACGTGGCCGGGATCATCGCCGCGGCCACGGCCGCGGATGTCCGCGACGTCGTCGTCGGGGGAGTGGCGATCGTCCGGGACGGACGTCATCTGGGGGTTCCCGACGTGGGGGCCGCGCTCAAAGACTCGATCGAGGTGCTGTTCGCGTGATCGCACTTCGTCACATCGGGCGTCTCTTCACATCCGCCGAACGCGGTGTGATCGAAGATGCCGCGATCGTTTTCGACGGCGCGATCCGGTGGGTCGGACGGGACCGGGACCTGCCGCGGGGCGATGCCGAAGAGCTGGATGCGGCAGGCGCCCTGGTCACGCCCGGCTTCATCGACGCTCATACGCATCCCGTCTACCCATCGCCGCGCTTGGATGAGGTCGCGGCCCGGGCGCGCGGCACTTCCTACGTCGACATCGCGGAAAGTGGTGGTGGGATCGCCGCAACCGTCGCCGCGACGCGCGCCTCCGATGCCGACGAACTTGCCACCGTCGTCGAGGAACGGATCGCCCGCTGGGCCGAGTCCGGTACCACCACGGTGGAAGCGAAGACGGGCTATCACCTGACGCGGGACGGCGAGCTGGCGGCGGTTGAGATCCTGTCGAGCCTGGCGGAGCGTGACGACCTGCCGCGGATCGAGGTGACCTTCCTCGGTGCTCACGCGGTGCCCCCCGGCGTCTCTCGATCCGAACACGTGGATGCAGTGGTCTCCTGGTGCGTCGAGGCCGGGTCCGCAGGTGCGCGTTTCTGCGACGTCTTCTGCGACGACGGTTACTTCACCGTGGACGAGGCGCGCCGCATCTTGTCGGCCGGGCGCGCGGCGCGTCTGGCTCCGCGCATACACGCCGACGAGCTCGCCCGTACCGGCGGAGCACTTCTCGCAGCGGAACTCGACGCCGCGTCCGCAGACCACTTGCTCCGGATAACCCCGGAAGATGCCGCCGCTCTCGGGCGTGCCGGCGTGACCGCGACGCTCGCGCCGGTCACCGCTCTCGCGATGGGGACGATCCCGCCCGTCGAGGCGTTGCGATCGAACTCGGTGACGATCGCGCTCGGCTCGGATCACAATCCGGGAACGTCGGGGCTCACCGACATGACGATCGTCGTCGCGCTCGCCGTCGCCGAGTTGGGATTGTCGGTGGAAGAGGCGGTGACGGCTGCGACGCGCGGTGGGGCGCTGTCGCTTCTGCGACGCGATCTTGGCGTGATCGAGGTCGGAGCGACCGCCGACATCGTCTTGTGGGACGCGGATCACGAGGGCGCGTTCGCGTGGCAGTGGGGAGTCGCCCCCGTGGCGGTCTGGCGCGAGGGACGCGGACTGAGCTTCTGAGTCAGTCCCTCATCGGGACGTCGACGCCGCGTTCCCGTGCAACCTCCGCGGCGCGTTCGTAACCGGCATCGACGTGTCTCATGACGCCCGTCCCCGGGTCGTTCGTCAGGACCCGTTCGAGTCTCGCGTCGGCCTGGACGCTTCCGTCCGCTACCACCTGGGCCCCCGCGTGGATCGATTTCCCCATGCCGACCCCACCGCCGTGGTGAACCGCCACCCACGCCGCTCCCGACGCGGTGTTCAACAGCGCGTTCAGGATCGGCCAATCCGCGATCGCGTCCGACCCGTCCGCCATGTCTTCGGTCTCGCGGTACGGCGACGCAACCGATCCGGAGTCGAGGTGGTCCCGCCCGATCACTATCGGTGCCGCGACGCGTCCCGAACGGACGAGCTCGTTGAAGGCGAGTCCCGCTTCCGCTCGCTCGCCGTAACCGAGCCAGCAGATCCGTGCGGGCAAGCCCTGGAACGCGACCCGGTCGCGTGCGAGTGCCAGCCACCGTTGCAGCGGCGCGTTGTCGGGGAACAGCGAACCGACGACCTCGTCGGTGGCCGCGATGTCGTCCGGGTCTCCGGATAGCGCGACCCACCTGAACGGCCCTAGGCCTTCGCAGAACAGGGGCCTGATGTAGGCGGGTACGAATCCTGGGTACGAGAACGCCTCGGCGAAACCACCGGCGACCGCCTCGCCGCGCAGGTTGTTGCCGTAATCGAACACCTCGGCCCCTGCGTTGCGAAAGCCCACCATCGCGGCGCAATGGGTGGCCATAGAAGCCCGGGCCTTCTCCACGTAGAGGTGAGGGTCCTTCTTGCGGAGCTCGGTGGCTTCCTCGACCGAATAGCCGGACGGGACGTAACCGTTGAGCGGATCGTGCGCCGACGTCTGATCGGTGACGATGTCGATCTCGACGCCCATCTCGAGGAGCCGCGGGACGACATCGGCCGCATTGCCTTCCACCCCGACCGACAGTGCCCGGCCCTCTCGCTTGGCCGCGATCACGCGCTCCACCGCGTCCTCGAGATCGTCTGCAACGGCGTCGAGGTAACGGGTTTCGAGACGTCGTT
>DASSMG010000035.1:0-2162 GCA_035688995.1 Actinomycetota bacterium | reverse complement strand
GGGCCCCCGTTCGATCCGCGAACCAGTTGGAGGCGTCGTCGGCGGCGGCGACTATCTGCACCTTGAACTCCGGCCAGTCCTCCGAGAACGACTGCAGTTGGCGGGAGACGAATGGCGTGATCGCGGTGATGAGGACGAAGGTAGAGCCCAGGACCACGACGTAGGCGAGGATCGTGCCCCACACCCGTGACACTCTGCGCCGCTCCAGGCGGCTCACGATCGGGTTGAGCAGATAGATGATGAGGATCGCGAGGATGAGCGGCGGGAAGATGATCCGGATCTTGAAAAGCACCCAGGCGGCGGCGATCGCCACGATGAAGATGCCTATGAGCGACCATGCGGCAACCCCGGCACGTCGCAAACGCTCGCTCAGTGGGAGTCTCGGCAACGACGGAGGAGAAGCCACGAAATCAGTATGCCCCGAGGGTCATAGATGAGTGCGGACGATGCTTACAAGATCGCCCTCGTTTCGAACCGTGGTCCCGTGTCCTTCGTCCAACGAGACTCCGGCTTCGAGTTGCGCCGCGGAGCCGGCGGGCTCGCCGGCGCTCTAGACCCGGTCGCGGCGCGGCTGCACGACCGTGCCGTGTGGATCGCGGCCGCGATCTCCGAGGGAGACAGGGCCGCGGTGGCCGCGGGGGAAGTTTCTTCCCTGCGGGAGGAACTGGGTTATCCGGTCCGCATGCTCGACATCGATCCGGAGATGTACGCGCGCTATTACGACGTGGTGTCGAACAGGATGCTGTGGTTCGCCAACCACTGCTTGTGGGACGAGCTGGAGATCAGGGAGTTCGGCCCGAAAGAGATCGCCGCGTGGAACGACTCCTACCTGCCGGTGAACGAACGTTTCGCGGAAGAGGTCGCGGATCTCGGAGATCCTTCATGGCTGGTTCTGTTCCAGGACTACCACCTTGCGATGGCTCCACGCTTCCTTCGTGCGCGCAATCCCGAGCAAACGATCTTCCACTTCACGCACTCTTCGTTCTGCGGCCCCCAGGGCCTCGGTCGTCTACCGGACCCGATGGCTCGCGATGTGATCGCGGGGATGCTCGGAGCCGATCTGGTCGGGTTCCACGTGACGCCGTGGGTCGAAGGATTCGCCGACGCGTGCCGGATGATCGGCGCCGACGTCGACGACGAGGGCGTCGTGACCTACGAGGGACGTCGCTCGTGGATCCGTGAGTACCCCATCCCCATCGACGCCCCCGAACTGCGCCGGCGTGCCGGCGACGACGCGGCTTCCAGATGGGCCGAGAAGTTCCTGGGCCACTCGGACGGGCCTTTGATCGTGCGGGCCGACCGCATGGAGCCGTCGAAGAACATCATCCGTGGCTTCGAGGCCTTCGGTCGTTTGCTCGACAGACGTCGCGATCTCCGGGATGCGCGGTTCATCGCGTGCCTGTACCCGTCGCGCCAGTCGATGCCCGAGTACCAGCGTTACGCGCAAGGCATCGAGGCCGCGGTGGAGGCCGTCAACGAGCGCCATCCGGGCAGCATCCTGCTGTTCACGAACGATGACTTCGACCGGACGCTCGGAGCGCTTCGTGTCTACGACGTACTGCTCGTCAACCCGATCATGGACGGCATGAATCTCGTTGCTAAGGAAGGAAGTGCCCTGAACGAGAGGGACGGGGTCTTGATCCTGTCGTCGGGGGCCGGTGCGTTCGAGGAGCTCGGAGCGGGATCGATCACCATCGACGACGCTCTCGATATCGACGCGACCGCAGTCGCCATCGAGGAAGCCCTCGCGATGAACCTCGATGAGAGACGCAAGCGAGCCGAGTCCCTCAGGGAGATAGTCGAGAGCCGGACCCCCGCGATGTGGATCGAAGCTCAACTCACGGACCTTCAACGCGTGCGCGACGGGGTCGCGCCGACGACCCCCTACAGGAGCTGACTCAGAAGGTCGAGGCAGCCCTCCGGTCCCTCCACGACGACGTCGGCGCGGGCGACCAGATCTTCCGGAACCTCGTCCGACGAGACGGCCACCCGGACCGTGGCAACACCGGTACGGGCAAGTTCGTCGAGCGCATCGAACCCGGGGAGATCGACGCGGTCGTCGCCGATGAACATCACTGCTCGGAGCCCGAGAGCGCGCGAGCGGGTGAGGATCACGTCCGACTTGGAGAACGGTTCGGGAGGTCTCAGCTCGAACGCCAATC
>DASSMG010000034.1:0-4792 GCA_035688995.1 Actinomycetota bacterium | reverse complement strand
GCGGCACCGAGGTCCACTCGCTGCACCGCGCCTTCATGGAGTCCCCGCCGCACCGCGCCAACGTCCTCGACAAGCGCTTCCGTTACCTCGGGGTCGGCGTGGCTCGCGACGGCGACATGATCTGGGTCACCGTGCTGTTCGAGGCCGAGGACAACCCGGGGACCACCCTCGACATGCCGAAGGGCTGCTAAAGACCGGACAAAAGAAAAGGAGGCTCCCGAAGGAGCCTCCTCGTTCAGATCCGAAGATCTACGCGACGGGAACTACGTTCGTCGCCTCGGGACCCTTCTGACCCTGACGGGCCTCGTAGGTCACCTGAGATCCCTCGGCCAGAGTCTTGTAACCCTCGGCCTGGATGTTGGAGAAGTGGACGAACAGATCGTTCGAGCCATCCTCCGGAGTGATGAAGCCATAACCCTTGGCTTCGTTGAACCACTTGACGGTTCCGGTTGCCATGTAACACCTCCCTGCCTAACTAACGAACCTGTTCACGGGAGGCAATGCCAACCACTCACATGTTCAAACCACTGTTGTGGCTCCACCATAACCCCCCAGGGCGCGAAACCCAATAGCGGACTAGCCCGAAGTGCCTACGTAAATTAGGAATTCGAGCCTATCTAGAAAAATCTTCCAGATACCGACGTTATTGAGGTCAGCGAAAAGGCAAACCCGTCGCGAGGCGGGGACGCAAAGCCACGGGCCCCACGTGGGCAGCCGGGCCACCGAACGAAAGGAGACGCCTATGCGTCGACCTCTAGCAACACGCGCGGCGAGGATCCTTGCCGCGCTCCTCTGCATGGGGGTACTGGGTGGGGCTACCTACGCCTATACCGCCAGCAACTCGGTAGACGCCACCCAAGCGGGTGACGGGGACAGTGACATCACGGGTTACACGGTGACGAACGTCACCTACACCCAGTCGGCTCTCGACCCGACGCTCCTGGCGAGCTACCAGTTCGATCTCGATGGACCGGCTTCGACGGTCCATGCGCGGCCCGTTTCGACGCAGCTTGTCTACGACAGCTGCACGAACACCGTCGGCACCACGTGGACCTGCCCCGCGACCGCGGGCACGACCATGCTGAGTCTCGACAACCTCAGGGTCATAGCTAGTCAGTAGCTGAACGCACACACAGGGAGCGCCCGCGGAAATCGCTGCCGCGGGCGCTCCCGAATCACCGATTGGGACGGGACATGACGAAAGTGGCGAAGGTCTTCGGGATCCTCGTGGTCGTCGCGAGCATGGCGGCCGCGTGGTTCTTTCTCGCGCCACGGGGCGTTGGTGGGCCCATCTCCTATGTCGTAACCGACGGGGTCAGCATGCAACCGCGCCTGCATGCCGGAGACCTCGTGCTGCTACGCGAGGCACCTTCTTACGGAGTCGGTGACATCGCGGGGTACCGCAGCCACAGCCTCGATCGCGTCGTGTTGCACCGGATCGTCGACGAGACCGCCGACGGTCGTTTCTTGTTCAAGGGTGACAACAACGACTTCATCGACCAGGACCATCCGACCGCGGCAGATCTCCTCGGGGCCAAATGGGTGATCGTCCCCGGCGGTGGCAAGGTCTTCAACTGGGTGGGGCAGCCCCTCCACGCGGCCGTACTCGCGAGTCTCGTCGTCCTGCTGCTCGGGTGGGGCTTGTTCGCACCGAGCCGGCGGAGACGCCGCAACGCCCGTCACGAGATGCCGCGCCGGTCGGGGCGTGCACCATCGGGGCGTGCACCATCGGGGCGTCCCAGCCCCGGGTTCACCACGATCGCTGTCGTGATCGGTACGTGCTCGTTGCTGGTCGGAGCAGTCGCATGGACACACGCCGAACGCGACGTCGTGTCTAAGGACGCGCGGTTCGAGACGCGAGGGGCGTTCTCGTACTCCGCCTCCGTCGACAAGAGCTCCGTCTACCAGGACGGCAAGGTGACCACCGGAGAACCGTTGTTCCTCAAGCTCGCGGACGAAGTGACGGTGCGATTCGATTACTCGGTCGTGGCAGCCGAGGATCGCGACGTGACGGGCGACGGTTCTCTGATGCTCACCTTGTCCGATCCGAACGGGTGGAGCTACGTACAACGCCTCGATGGAACCACCACCGACACCGCCGACGGTGGATCGTTGGAGGGCGTCGTCAACCTGGCGAAGGTGCGCGCGGTGCTGGCGCGCTTCACGAAACTGACCGAGCTGCAGCAGGCCGCTTACTCGCTCACGATCCAACCTCGGCTCCACCTGAGCGGGGCGGTCGCGGGACAACCGATCGATCAGGAGTTCGCGCCGCAGCTCGCGTTCGATCTCGACCAGTTCCGGGCACGGCTCAAGACACCCGGGGTCGACCCGAACACCGGGCTTGCGAGCGGCGATCAGCTCCATCCGGTCGTCCCCGGCACCGTTCAGATTCCCGAGGTCGTGCCCGGCGTCGTTGCGCTCGGTCCGTTCCGCCTTCCCGTCGCGGGAACGCGTACCGGGGCCCTGTTCGGCCTCCTTGTCGCGTTGCTGTTCGCCTTTGCGGGACTCAGGTCGCGGCCCATCACCGACGAAGCGGACGCGATCACCCGGCGCTACGGACCGTTCCTCGTGGATGCGTCGAGCGCTTCGCCTCCCGTCGAATCCCGAGTCATCGGGGTACGAACGATGGACGAACTTGCCCGTGTCGCAGCGCGCTACGAACGCTTCATCGTCCACGAGGAAGAGAACGGCATCCACACCTACTCGGTCGCCGATGACGGCATCGTCTACTGGTATCAGGTGATGTCCGACGACGTCGCCGAGCCGGGCACGATCGAGGACGTCACCGAACTGCGTCGGCACCGCGTGGCCACGGTCGTCGACCTTCCCGCCTCGAGGGGATAGTGCTCGGGCGGGTGGCCGCGGCCGGAGCGGCACTGCTCTGTCTCGCGTTGCTGGTCGCCGGGTCGATCACCGCCCTGGCGGCGAACAACACCGTGCCCCCGAGCCGCGCCGGCGAGACCAGCCGGCTCGCCGACGTGAACGACGTGAAGCCTCCGGAGTGCAGTTCGATCACGCTCACGACGCGGATCTCGGGGGCCGGCGTGATCGTGGGGACGCCCGGCAACGACCTGATCGTGGGGAGCGGCGGTGCCGACACGATCACCGGTCTGGGTGGAAGCGACTGCATCCAGGGTCTCAGCGGAGACGATTCGATCGACGGCGGCGCCGACAACGACGTCTGTCTGGGGGGGCCGGGGTCGGACACGTTCCAGGCGTGCGAATCGCAGACCCAATAAGTGGTGGTAGAGGTAATGGGTGCCCACTCGTGAGGATCTCCGCAACGTAGCGATCGTCGCCCACGTCGATCACGGCAAGACGACGCTCGTCGACGCCATGCTGTGGCAGTCGGGGGTCTTCGGCGCGCACCAGGATGTCGCCGAGCGGGTGATGGACTCGATGGATCTCGAGCGCGAGAAGGGCATCACGATCCTCGCCAAGAACACCGCGGTCCGGTACGGCGACGTGAAGATCAACATCGTCGACACGCCGGGCCACGCCGACTTCGGAGGTGAGGTCGAGCGCGGCCTCACGATGGTCGACGGGGTGCTGCTGCTCGTCGACGCGAGCGAGGGCCCGCTGCCGCAGACCCGATTCGTCCTGCGCAAGGCTCTCGAAGCCCGGCTCCCGGTCATCCTCGTCGTCAACAAGGTCGATCGCCCCGACGCCCGGATCACCGAGGTCGTGAACGAGGTCTACGAGCTGTTCCTCGACCTCGATGCCGACGAGGATCAGATCGACTTCCCGATCGTCTACGCCAACGCGAAGGCGGGATGGGCGTCGCTCGCCGCCGATCAGGAAGGCAGCGATCTCAAGGTGTTGTTCGAGCTTCTGCTCGAGCACATCCCGGCCCCCACCTACGACGACGCTCACCCTTTGCAGGCGCTCGTCACGAACCTCGATGCGTCGCCGTACGTCGGGCGTCTCGCGTTGTGCCGCATGTTCCACGGCACGATCGAGAAGGGGAAGCCCGTCGCGTGGTGCCGTCACGACGAGACGATCGAGAACGTGAAGATCACCGAGCTCTACGTGACCGAAGCCCTCGAACGCGTTCCGGCGGACAGCGCGGGGCCCGGCGAGATCATCGCGATCGCGGGACTGCCCGACGTGACGATCGGCGAGACGCTGAGCGATCCCGACGACCCGCGCCCTCTGCCGGTCAGCCACTTCGACGACCCGAGCCTGTCGATGACGGTCGGGATCAACACGTCTCCGCTCGCCGGTCAGGACGGCGACAAGCTGACCGCTCGACTCGTGAAGAACCGATTGCAGCAGGAACTCGTCGGAAACGTATCGATCAGGGTGCTCGAAACGGACCGTCCCGACGCCTGGGAGGTGCAGGGCCGCGGCGAGCTGCAGCTCGCAGTGCTGGTCGAGATGATGCGCCGCGAAGGCTTCGAGCTGACGGTCGGCAAGCCCGAGGTCGTCACCAAGACGATCGACGGGAAGTTGTGCGAGCCGGTCGAGCGCCTCACGATCGACATCCCCGAAGACTTCGTCGGCGTCGTGTCGCAGATGCTTGCGCTGCGCCTCGGTCGCATGGAGAACATGGTTAATCACGGCACCGGCTGGGTCCGGATGGAATACCTGGTCCCGGCACGCGGCCTGATCGGGTTCCGTACCGAGTTCCTGACCGAGACACGAGGCACCGGCCTTCTCCACCATGTCTTCGATCGCTACGAGCCGTGGCACGGCGAGCTCAAGACGCGCCCGTCGGGGAGCCTCGTTGCGGATCGCCGCGGCATGACCACCTCGTACGCGCTGATGAACCTGTCCGAGCGCGGTGTGATGT
>DASSMG010000033.1:0-8334 GCA_035688995.1 Actinomycetota bacterium | reverse complement strand
GACCGCCAGTGCGGGTCGTCGCAGCAAGCTGCTCATTTCGCGGCGCAGGGTGTGCTCGCCGGCGCTTACGACGTTGCGATCGCCTGCGGTGTCGAGAGCATGACTCGCGTCCCGATGGGGTCGAGCGCTCAGACCGCCGGCTTCCCGTTCAGCGACCGTTTGATGTCGCGTTACGAGGGTGGTCTCGTGCCCCAGGGCATCTCCGCCGAGATCATCGCCAAGAAGTGGGACATCTCACGTGAAGAATCCGATCGTTTCGGGGCTCGCTCTCACGAACGAGCCGGGCAGGCCACCGAGGAAGGTGCCTTCAAGAACGAGATCTTCCCGGTCAAGGTCGAGACCGAGTCGGGCACCGAGCTCTTCGAGAACGACGAGGGAATCCGTACGCCGAACCTCGAGAAGATGGGGCAGCTGCCGCCGGCGTTCCAGGAGGACGGCGTCGTGACGGCGGGCAACTCCTCGCAGATCACCGACGGTGCGTCCGCCCTGCTGATCACCACGATGGAGAAAGCCGAGCAACTTGGGCTGACCCCCCGCGCTCGTTTCGTCGATTTCGCGCTGGCCGGCACCGACCCGGTTTCGATGCTGACCGGCCCGATCCCGGCCACCCAGAAGGTCCTCGCGCGGTCGGGTCTCTCGCTGGACGACATCGACCTCGTCGAGATCAACGAAGCGTTCGCAACCGTCTGCCTCGCCTGGAAGAAGGAGCTCGGGATCGACGACGGTTGGTTCGACGAGCGGGTCAACGTTCACGGCGGCGCGATCGCGCTGGGTCACCCTCTCGGCGCATCGGGGGCCCGTCTGATGACGACGCTGCTGAATGCTCTCGAACGCAGAGGGGCGCGCTACGGCCTCCAGACGATGTGCGAGGGCGGCGGGCTCGCCAACGCCACGATCATCGAGCGGCTGAGCTAGCTACACCGATTTCAAGACCGGTTTTCCCGACCGGTCGACCAGCTTCATCTTTTCGCGGCAGTGGGTGGGGGCGCGGTCGTTCGTCGCGACCAGGATCTTCAGTTCGAGGCCGCACATCGAGCACACGTAGCGCAGGTCGTCGTCGGCCACCTCTTCGATCGGTGGTTCGGGCGCCGACTGTCCCGCGCTGCGGAAGTAGCTGACCCCGAGCCAGATGACGAGGGCGGCAACGAGGAACGCGACCGTGGCCCGCCACCATCCGAAGGCGGGGCCGGTGCCGGCGATGAAGATGATTCCCGCTACGAGCAGGGGGAGGGGCAGGCGCCTCACGTGGTCATGATGCGTCATCCACAGCGATATCCACAGCCGTGGACAAAAAACATCGTTGTGATTCGGACCACACTTCTACGAGCTTCGGCCCGTCAGTGCCACTGGGTCGCGACCAGGAAGCTGACCGTGATCAAGCCGAGCCCGACCCACAGTTGGTAGGGCTGGGTCCCCCCCGGGAGCACGCCCAGGTAATGGCTGATGATGATCATGAATCCGGCCCCGATGAGGATGAAGAACGGGGCGCCGACCCACGGAGGGCTCTGCTTTGGCTTGGGACGCGGCGGCGGTTGTCTCTGTACTCGTTTCGATCGACTCTTCGGCATGGCATCAGATAGTAGCGGTCAGACCCGATAATCCCTGAGACATGGCCTTCGTGCGGGTGCTGGGGAAGTTCTTGATCTCGGTGGGAGTCGGGATCCTGATCTTCGTGTGGTGGGTGCTGTGGGGGACCGGCGCTTACACCCGCAATCAGCAGGACAACGTCCTGACCCCGAAGTTCGACGCACTTCCCGAAGTGTCCGGCGGCGACCACCTTCCGCCGAAGGATTTCGATCCCGATCCCGGCGACCCCGTGTTCCGTCTCAAGATCCCGAAGATCGATCTGAACAAAGGGAAGGGATTCATCGTCGTCGAGGGCGTCGATGAGGAGAGCCTGAAACTCGGGCCCGGCCACTATCCGGACTGCGACCCCCCGCGATTCGTTCCCGAGCTATGCACCGAATTCCCCGAGGTGTGGCCCGGTGAAGAAGGGCGCGTGGTCATCTCCGGGCACCGGACGACCTACCTTCATCCCTTCTACGACATCGACAAGCTCGACAAGGGGGACAAGATCCTCGTGGACACCAAGTGGGGGGACTTCACCTACGAGGTGACCGAGCAACGCGCCGTGTTACCTACCGATCCCACGGTGGTGATCCAGAAGGATGGGCGTAAGGAGATCGTGTTGACGACGTGTAATCCGAAATACTCCGCCTCCCAGAGATTGATCACCTACGCGCGTCAGGTGGCGGTCAGATGAGCGAACCCGAGGTCTCCCCGCGCAAGCGCTCGTGGAAGTCCAAGCTCCTCGAGCTGGCCTTCTGGGCACTCGTATCGGTCGCCGTGGCGTTGGTCATGATCTCTCTCGCCAACCGGCTCCTACCGAACAACTTCTAGCGGCTTAGTCTTCATCTCTCGTCTCGGGAGGTGGTAGCGACCTTCATCATCGATTGGCCCATCCTCGCTTTCCTCGGCTTCGCGTTCGGCGCTCTGGCGCCGCTCGAAAGATGGTGGCGTTCCCGCGCGTTCGTAGCGGGCTCCATCGCCGCGGTCGTCTTCTCTTCGACCGCGTTCATCACCTACGCGATCGCTCCCGACTGGATGTGGATGTATTACGCCGACCCCAACCAACTGTCGTGGATCGTTCCGTTGCTCGCGGTCGCGTACCTGGCGTGCTTCGGTCTGTCGTTCATCGCGGCCATCGGTCTGCGATCGTCGGGGGTGAAATCGGTGTGGCCGCTCGCGGCCGTGTCGCTGGTTCTCGAGGTGATCGTCGTGGCCGCGACGTGGGATCGCTACCACCACGTCGGCACGCGCCTCGAATGGCTGCGGGGTAGCGCGGCCGAGCTTTTCTCGACGTCGCCGGAGGGCCCCGTGAAGACGCTGGGCGTGCTCGGCCCCCTCTTCTTGGTGACGTTGGTCGTGGCTATCGTGATCGCCTATCGAGGTAGAGATGCGGCTGCTGCTCGTAGATAACTTCGATTCGTTCGTCTACAACCTCGCGCAGGCCTTCGGCGCGCTCGGGGTCGAACCCGTGGTGATCCGCAACGACGCCACGCTGGCCGATCTCGTCGCCGCGGAACCGGACGCCGTCGTGATCTCGCCCGGACCGGGGACACCCGACGACGCCGGCGTTTCGGTCGAAGCGGTGCGACATTTCGCCGGGACCGTCCCGGTTCTAGGTGTCTGCCTGGGTCACCAGTGCATCGGCGCCGCGTTCGGTGGACGCATCGAGAGAGCTTCGGTCGGACCGGTGCACGGGAAGACATCCGACATCAGTCACGACGGAACCGGTGTCTTCGCGGGCCTTCCCGATCCTTTCGTCGCCACCCGCTATCACTCGCTGGCGATCGACGAGGGGTCGTGGCCGGACCGGCTGCGGGTAACGGCGCGGAGCGACGACGGCGTCGTGATGGGGGCGAGGCACACGGAGCTGGCGGTCGAGGGCGTGCAGTTCCATCCCGAATCGGTCCTCACGGCGGAGGGGCCCCGGATGCTGCAGAACTTCGTGGGTTCTGTCGCCTAACAGATCTTGTCGTTCAGCGGCGTCGCGTAGAACTTCGGCCCCGACTTCTGTCCGAGGAACATCACGCGTTCGGGATTGTTGACGACGCGGTTCCCCTGCTTGTCGACTTCGTCGTTGCTGTTGTCGGTATACGTGATGACCATGTGTCCGCAAGGATCGAGATCGATCTGGAAGAAGTCCAGCAGATCGCGCGTGCCCGATGCACATCCCGTACCCGAAGTGCAGATGTTTCCCTCGTGGATCGTGCCGGTTGCGCGCACTTCGTGGAAGCGAGGATCCGATCGCAGGGCATCCGTGGAGTAGGACACCCAGACCTTCCACTTCGGGATCGGACGCTCGGGCCTGGCGACGGTCTCGGGCGACTTGCCGAGCCGGCGGATCCCGTAATAGGTCACCGCGACGCGGCCCTTCGAACCGGCCACGATCCAGGGGAATGCGGTGGTCCGAGTGAACTGGTTGAGCTTGATCGGATCGCCCCAGGTCTTGCCCCGGTCCTTGCTGACGGCGAGGTAGGAGTTAGTGAAACCGCGGCGCCCGTTCGTTCCTCTCGGTCTGCGCTCGTTCCACACGACGTAGACGTTGCCCGCTTGGTCGACGTCCATCGAGGTGAACGAGTCGAAGCTGTCGCCGTGGGTCGTCGCCGCCGTGAACAGTTGAGGGTCGCCCAGAGTGAGGTCGGTTCGAGCGACCATGATCTTGTCTTTGAGTTGCGGGCCGTCGCTGCACGCCCCGATCCCGCACGTGTTGTAACTGACGTACACGAGATCGTTTTTCTCGTCGACGGCTAGCTCCCCCGGCCACTGATACTCGTCGTCGCCGGAAACGGTGATGGTGTTCGACACGACCGGGCAGTCGCCTGGCGTTCGCTCGAGGCGATCGAGGATGATCGATGAGTCCTTCGTATCCCCGGTCGTCATGAAGGCGAACGGCTCCGACTTGTAGGTCTCGATCCACTGTCTATCGACGACGCTGTCGAGCGATCCCACGGGATTCACGCACCACATGTCGCCTTCGTTGGTCGAGATCGCGGCCGTGGTGTTCGCGATGGTCAGCCCCGATCCCCACAGCACACCGGACCGGTCGACCGCGATGTCCGCGTCGCCGCCACCGGCAGCCTGGTCGTAGGAACCGAGATAGGTCCACGTCTTCCCGCGATCGGTCGAACGCCAGATCAGGTCGCCTCCGCTCCCGCCTTCTTGCGTTCGCGCTCCGCCGAGGCCCGTGGGGGCGACGATGTAGAGGTTGCCGTCGCGGGCGGCCCGGATCGAGGGCTCCGCCGCGGTCTGGCTATCGTCGGCGGATACGCGCACCGGGTCTTTGAACAGGTGGGTGTCGGGCTGGTGTCTCTTGCGCGCAGCCGCTCCCGGCGCGATCGCAAGGATCAAGAGTGACGCGGTGACACCAAACAGGAACTTCGTCCGCACGCCCTCGATGCTAGCCGACGTAAGAGAACAACCAGGCAACCGTGGTGATGCTCGCGTGTCCGGGTTGGACGTAAAGCGTGGCCGGATCGCCCGGGCTGACGGGCGTCCCCGGGGATGGGTCTTGGTCGCACACGTAACCCGGCGGGGTCGCGTCCGCGCACGGCTCCTCTTGTTGTGTCACGGACAACCCGTAGTCGTTCTCGAGTTGTGCTTGGGCTTCGTCGGCGTCCTGCCCCCGAACGTCGGGCATGGACCGCGCTTCCGGGCCCTCGGACACGACGATCACGACAGTGTCCCCGGGTGCGGCTTCGGTCCCCGGATCGGGGTCCTGCGTGATGACGAGGCCTTCCTCCACGGTGTCGCTCGGTTCGGTCCGTACCTCGACATCGAGGCCCGCGCGGGTGATCTCGGCCTCCGCCGAATCGCGCGACTGGTTGATGACGTCGGGAACGATGATGGCCTCGGGACCGGTCGAGACGACCAGATCGACGGTCGACCCCTTGTCGGCCTCGGTTCCACCGGCCGGATCCTGCGAGATGACGTCACCCTCTTCGACGGTGTCGTCCGACACTTGCTCGACGGTGCCGACCTCGAGCCCCGCGTCCTTCAACTGCTTGCGAGCTTCTTCCTCGGTCGCCCCGACGACGTCGGGAACGGTGACTTGCCGGGCGCCCGACGACACGAAGATCGTCACGGTCTCGCCCTCGGCCAGCTTCTGCAACGGCTTGGGGTCCTGCTTGAAGACGATCCCGGGCTCCTGGTCCGAGGCTTTCTCTTCGACGTCGACCTGGAAACCGCGGTCCTCCAATTTGTTCTGGGCGTCGCTCCTCGTCAGCCCCACCACGTCGGGGACCTTGAGCAGCTTCTCCGAGTCCAGCACGTGGGTGGCCACGAACCACGCGATCAAGGCGAACGCTCCGAGGATGAGCAGCGCGATGAGCACGTACCAGATGCCGCGTCCGCGGTCCGGTCGTTCTTCGGTGTACACGTCGGTGGGACGCAGTACCTGGGTCCCGCTTCCCACCGCGCCGGCGACCACGGTCTCGTCGCTCATCAGTGGGGTCGCGTGAACGGTCTGTCCCGCGAGGTATCTCTCGAGGTCCTCGCGCATCTCGGCGGCGCTCGAGTAACGGTTGTCGGGATTCTTCGCCAGCGCCTTGAGGGCCACCGCATCGAGATCGGCGGGGACGTCGGGGTTGAGTGCGGACGGCGCGGTCGGGTCCTCGCGAACGTGCTTGTACGCGATCGCAAGAGGCGTATCGCCGGAGAACGGAGCCCGGCCGGTCAACATCTCGTAGAGAACGCATCCCAGCGAGTACACGTCGGAGCGCGCATCGACCGGATGACCCTGGGCTTGCTCGGGCGACAGGTACGCAGCGGTTCCGATCACCATTCCGGTCTGCGTCATCGTTTGCTCGTCGTTACCGCCGAGGGCCCGGACGATGCCGAAGTCGGTGACCTTCGTCTGCCCCGAGGAGGTGAGCATGATGTTGTTGGGCTTGATGTCGCGGTGGACGAGCCCCGCCGCGTGCGCGCGCTCGAGTGCCTTCGCGACGTCGGCGGCGATCTCGGCGGCTCGCTCCGGCAGAAGGGGACCTTCCTGAGCGATGACCTCACCGACGGAGCGGCCGTCGATGTACTCCATCACGATGAAGTTCGCGTTGTCGTCGGTGCCGTAGTCGTAGAGAGAAACGATGTTGGGGTGGCTCAGGTTGGCTGCGGCTTGTGCCTCGCGGCGGAAGCGGTCGACGAACGACTTGTCGGTAGACAGGCGCGGGCTGAGGACCTTCACGGCAACCTCGCGGCCGAGAAGTTCATCGCGCGCGCGATAGACCTCGGCCATCCCACCGGTGCCGATGCGTTCCTGGACGGCGTAACGACCGCCGTAAGTCTCGTTAGCCACGCCTGCTGCTGCCTCTCCTAATCGTCGTGCTTCTGATGGCCGGGGGGGATCTTGTGGGGGTTGCCCGGTCCGCCCTTGTCCTTCGGGGGCTTCGGTTTCTCGGGAGCGGCCGTGTAGAGCGTAACGGTGTCCCCCTTTGGGACGTCGGTTTCGGGCGCGGGGTTCTGCGATGCCACTACGTCTCCATCGCCGACGACCGACGGAGTGAGCCCGATCCCGGTTACCTCGGCCACCGCGTCGTCGACCTTCATTCCCGTGTAGTCGTCGGGCCGGACCTGCGCCGGCGCGGTAGAGCGGGCGTGATGCCGTTGGCGCGTCGTGCCCGCGTCGTTTCCGGCCGACGCCAGGCGGAACGCAAGCGCGCCCACCGCCAGCGCGAGCAGGATCCCGAACGCGACCAGGACGATGCGACCGAGCCGTGCCGCGTCGTAACGGGAGGGGGCCGCGAAAGGCCACGTGCTCGCGGCGGCCACGACCGTCGTGGCCGCCGCCGCATCGCCGTCGGCCCGGAGTGCGGATGCCATCGCTTCGGCGCTGGGGAAACGTGCCGCCGGGTCTCGACGCGTGGCGGTAGCCACGACGTCGTCGAGGGCGGCCGGTACGCCGGCTTTCAAGGTGCTCGGGCGAGGCACGTCTTCGTGCAGATGCTGCGTCGCCACGGAGACCGGCGTCTCGCCCCGGAACGGAACCGTGCCGGTCAGCATCTCGAACAGAACGATGCCCAGCGAGTAGATGTCCGAGGCAGGTGTCGCCGGTTCGCCGCCGGCTTGTTCGGGGGACAGGTAGTGCGCCGTCCCCAGAACCGCGCCGGTACCGGTGAGGGCACTTTCACCGATCGCGCGTGCGATCCCGAAATCCGTGACCTTGATCCGGTCGTCCTCGCTGACGATCACGTTGTGAGGTTTCACATCGCGGTGGATGAGCCCGGCCGCGTGCGCGTGCGACAGAGCATCGGCAACCTGGGCGGCGATCGCGGCCGAGCGAGCGGGCTCCAACGACCCCTCATCGCGCAACAGACGACCGAGGTCCCGGCCGGGGGCCAGCTCCATGACTATGAAATGAGCGGCGCCGTCCTCGTCGTAGTCGAAGACCCGCGCGATGTTCGGATGCGAGAGTGAACCCGCCGCCCGCGCCTCTCGCCGGAAACGTTCGACGAAACGGTCGTCCGCGGCGAGCTCCTCTTTGAGGATCTTGACGGCCACCGTCCGTTGAAGCCGTTCGTCTACGGCGATGAAGACGTCGCCCATGGCACCGGACGCAAGGCGCGCCGTGATGCGATAACGCTCGCCGAGGACGGTCTCTACCATCCGCGCAGGCGACGGTCGGCTTCGAGGATTTGCCGGGCGATCGGTGCCGCGACGGCTCCACCGGTCGCTTCGGACCCGAAGCTGCCCCCGTGTTCGACGATCACGGCAACGGCGAGCTGCGGATCATCGGCCGGCGCGAAACAGATGAACCACGTGTGCGGATTCGCACCC
>DASSMG010000032.1:0-3559 GCA_035688995.1 Actinomycetota bacterium | reverse complement strand
GATCGTGAAATGGGACGACGGGAACGTTTCCAAGGTCGATTTCACGACGACCGACATCGGGGCGCTCGTGATCCTTCGAGCGACGGTGACGTCGAGCACCGAATCATCGCTCGCGAAGGGCGACTCCGAACTGGGGATCCTCGCTTTCCAAGCCGATCCCACGCTGTGCGCCGGCAGGGGCGTCACGAAGGCGTCCTTCACCGGCCAGATCGGCGGCGGCAACCCGCAGTAACTCTGCTCGCGGTCCGAGAGCGCGTCGCGATCTCGTCGACGCGCTCTCGCGCGTGCGTTCAGTCCCCCAGGTTCTTGAACACGTTGTCCCCGAGCTCTTCGTAGAGCTGACGGGTCTTCGGGTCGAGATCGCAGTGGCGTTGGTGGAGGATGAGCTTGCGGGTCCTCGGTGCGCTCTTCGGTTGATCGAAATCGAACGCGTTCAGCATCGGATCGGCCTGACAGTCCCGCTTCGTGAGGCATCCGAGACCGTGAACGGTCTCGATGAACTTCAGGACCGAAGAGAACTCGTAGGTCGTGCTGTCCACGTATCCCTTCTTCGCCCACGGTGAGATGACGAGCAACGGAACGCGCGGTCCGAGGCCCATGTAGTCGTAGTGCGGCGGAGGCACATGATCGTAGAAACCACCGAAGTCATCCCACACCAGGAAGATCGCCGTGCTCTTCCAGTACTTCGATCTCATGATCGTGTTGACCTCGCGGACGAGCCACCTCTCGCCCATGCACATGCTCGGGCCTCCGGGGTGGTCGTTGTACCCGGTGGGAGGAACGATCCACGAGACCTTGCGCATGTGCTCGGCTCTTACATCCGACAAGAACTGTTCGTCGGGCTGCACGTTGGGACCCCAATAGCGCGAGTTGTAGATGTGCTTGATGCCTTCGAGAGCATTCATCCACGAGCCGTCGTCCGCGTAGTAGCGCCACGAGATGTCGTGCCGGTTCAGCATGTCGGGGAGAACCTTGAAGTTGAGACAAGGCCAGATGTCTTCCCAGTACGACCTCACTTCATCGACATCGGCGTCCTCCTCGGCCGCCATCACCTTTCGTTGCTCGCTTGGGGAGAGCTTCCGGAAGCGTTCGATGTACTCCCCGTGATCGGCGCAATAGCCCATGGGGCCGTCGGACGGCTTCTTCCGCTTGTTGGTAGTGATGCGGCCGGATTGGGCCCCCACCGTGTACAGGTGCTCGGGGAAGGTCGGGCCGTACTGCGACGAGAACATCCGATCGCCCAGAACGAAGTGGTCCGCGTAGCTCCAGTACTTGGGGATGCCGTTGCGCGTGAACGACACGTATCCGCGCAGGCTTCCGCCGTCGCGGACCTTGTCGAACCCGTCCATCGCGCCGCCTCGAACCGCGCGGATCCCATCGGGGAACACGTGACCGAGGTCCGGATCCGTGACGTCGGGTGCAACCTTCAGACGTACTTTCCGACCGTCCGACGTCCATCCCGCTCTCGCCCCATCGGCCGGTGGGTAGCGACCGAAGACGTTGTCGAAGCTGCGGTTCTCTTTGATTATGAACACGACGTGCTTGATGGGGATCTTGCGATCGAGCGTGACCGGACCGGCGGTGCTCTGGTCGGGGGGGCCGGGTTGCGATCCCCGGGCGGTGCCGGGATCCCGGGTCGCCTCGACGATCACGGGCGCCTCGGTCGACTCCTTGGCCGACGAGCACGCGCCGAGAGCGATCGAGCACACGAACAGGGCGGCGAGCGCGGCGCGTAAGGGACGAGTTGCTAGAGGCATCGGCGGAGCTTAAGGGACTTAGCCGATAACTTCGGCGATGCCCTCGATGACGCGGTCCACCATCTCGGGGGTCGCGGTCCGCCCCATGAGGCCGACACGGATCGCTCGACCTTGCGTCGGGGTCAGTCCGCCCGAGATCATGATGCCCTTGTCCAAGAGGTGCTTCTGGATCGTGACCGGGTCTTCGGCCCATGCCGCGACCACGAGGTTCGCCTCCGCCCCGGGTCGTGGGACCGGTTCCAGTCCCACATTCCGCAGACCCTCGCGACAGCGTTTCGCGAGATCGGCGCGCGCTGCCACGGTCTGCTCGATCCCGTTCTCCATGATCCGCTGCATCGAGGACAGAAGTGCGAGAACGAGGTTCGTCGGCATCGTGACCGGGTGCGGGTGCCACGCGCCCCACTCCCTCCGATACCAGTCCCATACGCCGACGTCGAGGTACCAGGACTGAGGCGGCTCCTTACGTGCGCGAACCTTCGCGCGGGCGCGCTCGCCCAACGCGAGGATCCCGAGGCCCGGTGGAGCTTCGAGCCCCTTCTGCGTGCTGGTGACGACCGCGTCGATCCCCCACCCGTCGATGTCGAGCAATTCCCCGCCGACCGAAGCGATGCCGTCGACGAGATACAGCGCGCCCTTGTCTTGCGCGACCCGGGCGATCTGGTCGATCGGATGACGAACGCCCGTTGCCGTGTCGACGTGGACGGTGAGGATGCCGGCGGCATCGGTTGCGGCGGCGGCGATCGCATCGGGGTCTGCCGGTGCACCGACCTCGACGGGAACCTCGACCACCTCGAGCCGATGCTGGCGAGCGATCTCCATAAGTCGAACACCGAAGAAACCGGTGTTCGCCACCACGACCCTGTCGCCCGCGTCGAAGAGGTTGAACATCGCGGCATCGAGGCAAGTGGTTCCGGTACCCGGCATCAGGTACGGCGGATCGGCGGCCCCCAACAGTTTCCCGAGTAGCTCGATCGTCTGCTGGTGGAGGTCGGTCCACACGTCGCCGTAGTGGGCAATGATCTGATGCCCGAGGACCTCGAGATCCTCATCGTGCAACTCCCCCGGGCCCGCGATCATCAGCTCGGGCATGTTCTCCGGGACACCTATGCGTTCGGTCAAGCCGCGCTCCTTTGCGTCCGGCAGGCGTGCGTCGGCACGTACGTCGATGCTACCGCCGCGCCCGACGGCTACGGTGACCCGGACGGGCTCGGCGAACCCGTGCTGGAGCCCGTCGGCGACGGAGACGGTCGGACGATCGGTCCGGCGTCCCTCAGGATCTCGACCGCGTGGTTGTGGGTTCCACGGTTCTGCCACGGGATGTCGTCCACGCTTCCGTAGCCGTACTCCTCGAACACGATGTCCTCGCGCGGCGTCGTCCACTCGTCCGGGTTGGAGCCCTGGTCCTTCACAAGGTCCGCTATCGCCTTCTCCAGCGCCGCCACGGTCAGCTGCGCGCACGTCTCTCGCTTGTCGGTATCCCGGTTGTCGCAATAGTCGAGCGCCATGTCTTCGCTCGTCGCCTTACCGAAGATGTTCTTCAGGTAACTCGAGAAATCGAACCAGAAGCTCGATCCGCCTGCCGGGTCGTAGTCGGTGATCGGCGCCGAAGCCAGTGCGTACCCGTCGGCGCCGATCTCGTCGTCGAAGACGGCGTGGACGAGGTTCTCGTACCACCGATCGAAGATCGCCAGAGCAGCGCCCTGGTCCATCGTGTCGTCGTTGTCCTTGTTCATCCGGTGCGCTCCGCCGGCGATCCAGTCCCCGACGAGCGAAAGGGCCTTCTTGTAGTTGTCATCGCCCTT
>DASSMG010000031.1:0-4152 GCA_035688995.1 Actinomycetota bacterium | reverse complement strand
GCCAGGAACAGGATCACGGCAAGCGCTGCCACGAGGATCATCAGCCGCAGTGTCTTGCCGTCGACGATCCCCGTGAGGACGACTCCACCCACTATCGCGATCAGCGTCCAGAAGACGCTCGGCACGAGCGCGATCCAATGCTGCTTCAGATCGAAGATCAGGGTTTCGTGATCGGCGAGCGCGTCTTCCGGGAAGGGCATGCCTGAACGCTAGCAAGCCGGGAGCGCAACGGCCATAGGATTCGCCGAATGTCTATCGATAGAGCCGCCGTAGACCACGTCGCCCGGCTCGCCCGCCTTGCGCTCTCGGAGGAGGAGCGCGACCGGATGCAGGGCGAGCTTGCGCACATCCTGGAACATGCGGACCGGATCCAGGCCCTCGATCTCGACGATGTCCCGGCGACGTCGCATGCCCTGGTTCTGGAAAACGTGATGCGGCCCGACGAGGTCACTCCCTCGCTCACGCAGGAACGAGCTCTCGCCAACGCTCCCGAGATGGAAGACGGGCGCTTCAAGGTCCCCCGGATCATCGAGGACGCATGAGCGATCTGTGGCACAAGAGTGCGGCCGAGCTCGCCGACGCGCTGGCCGCAGGGGACGCGTCGTCGGTCGAGATCACCCAAGCCTTGATCGAGCGATGCCGCGCGGTCGACGAGAAATTGCACCTGTTCCTCCAGCCGACCTACGAGCGAGCCCTGGAAGCGGCGAAAGTCAGCGACGAGCGGCGTGCCGGTGGGGCACCGGCGTCGCGCTTCGACGGGGTGCCGGTCGGCTACAAGGACGTGTTCGTCACGGCCGACGTGACCACCACGAGCGGTTCGAAGATCCTTGCCGGCTGGGTTCCGCCGTACGACGCGACGGTAGTGGAGCGCTGTTCCGCGGCCGGACTGCCGATGCTCGGCAAGCTCAACATGGACGAGTTCGCGATGGGATCGTCCACGGAGAACTCCGGCTTCGGTCCGACTCGCAACCCGTGGGACCTCGACCGCGTCCCCGGTGGTTCGAGTGGTGGCTCGACCGCTGCGGTGGCGGCCGGCGCGATGCCGTGGGCATGGGGGACCGAGACGGGCGGCTCGGTGCGTCAGCCGGCAGCACTGTGTGGCCTCGTGGGCGTCAAGCCGACCTACGGTCTCGTGTCGCGTTACGGGCTGATCGCGTTCGCGTCGTCGCTCGATCAAGCCGGTCCGATCGCCCGCACCGTCACGGACGCCGCGGTCCTTCTCCAGATGGCCGCCGGCCACGACCGGTACGACGCGACCTCTCATCCCTCCGAAGTGCCCGACTATCTCGACGGGATCGACGGAGGCATCGCTGGGATGCGGATCGGCGTCGTCAAGGAGTTCGAGGCGGGTGGCTCGCAGCCCGGTGTCACGACACGGGTCCGTGAGGCCTACGACCGGCTCGAGAAGCTCGGAGCCAAGATCGAAGAGGTCTCGCTCCCGTCGTTCGAGCACGGGATCCCGTGCTACTACCTGATCGCTCCGGCCGAGGCGTCCGCGAACCTCGCCCGCTTCGACGGCGTTCGTTACGGGCATCGCGCGGCCGGCGACGACATCGTGAAGATGACCTCTAGGACGCGCGACGAGGGTTTCGGGGCCGAGGTGAAGCGCCGCATCATGCTCGGCACTTACGCGCTCTCCGCGGGTTACTACGACGCGTACTACGGCAAGGCGCAGAAGGTCAGGACCTTGATCATCCGCGACCTCGAGCGCGTCTATGCGGACGTCGATCTGGTCGTGTGCCCGACGTCGCCGACGACCGCATTCAAGCTCGGCGAAAGGACCGACGACCCGCTCGCGATGTACCTGTCCGACATCTTCACGGTCCCGGTGAACCTCGCCGGTAACGCCGCCATCAGCGTGCCTTGTGGGTTGTCGCCCGACGACGGGTTGCCGGTGGGGTTGCAGATCATGGCGCCGGCTCTGGACGAGAAGACGATGTTCCGCGCCGCCTACGCGTTCGAGCAGGACTTCGGTTGGATCACGTCGTCCGAAAGCCGGCCCAACCTATGAAATATCCGGTGTTCTGGGGTGGGCGGGTGGTTGAGGAAGTGACCCGTGACAGATAAGTATCAGACGACGGTCGGGCTCGAGATACACGTCGAGCTGTCGACCAACTCCAAGATGTTCTGCGGCTGCGAGGTTGCGTTCGCCGGTGATCCCAATACCCGGACATGCCCGACGTGCCTCGGACTACCCGGGGCGCTCCCCGTCCCCAACGAAGCGGCCGTCGAGTACACGATGAAGATCGGACTCGCTCTCAATTGCGCGATCGCCGAACGGGCGATCTTCCACCGCAAGAACTACTTCTATCCCGACATGCCGAAGAACTATCAGATCTCCCAGTACGACAACCCGCTGTGCGAGCGCGGGTACGTCGACATCTCCGGTGACTTCGGCTCGACGCGCGTCGGCATCACGCGCGTGCACCTCGAGGAAGACACCGGCAAGTCCATCCACGTCGGCGGCGGCGGCCGCATCGCCGACTCGGACTACTCGCTCGAGGATTTCAACCGCGCCGGCACGCCGCTCGTTGAGATCGTCACCGAGCCCGACATCCACTCGGCGGAAGAGGCGCGCGTCTTCGTCTCGGAGCTGCGCGCGTTGCTCGAGTCTCTCGAGGTCTCGGACGTGCGCATGGAGGAAGGTTCCATGCGCGTCGACGCGAACGTCTCGGTCCGGCCGGTCGGCGAGACCGAGCACGGTGCCAAGGTCGAGGTCAAGAACATGAACTCGATCCGCTCGGTCGGACGGGCCCTCGAATACGAGGAGAAGCGCCAGCGCGACGCGCTCGGCAAGGGCGAGAGCCTGGTTCAGGAGACGCGTCACTTCGACGAGAAGGCGGGAACGACCTCGTCGCTCAGGACCAAGGAGTACGCGTTCGACTACCGCTATTTCCCGGAGCCCGACATGGTTCCACTTGCGCCGAGCCGCGATCTGGTCGAGAAGATCAAGTCGTCGCTTCCGGAGTTCCCGGCGCAACGCCGCGAGCGATTCGCGTCCCAATACGGACTCGACGAGAAGGACGTCGCGACGCTCACGTCGTCCAAGGCGACCTCGGACTGGTTCGAGCGCGCCGCCGCGGCGTACGAGGGCGATGCGAAGAAGGTAGTGAACTGGATCATCGCCGACCTCTACGGGTTGCTAAATGAAGCCGGTATCGCGCTGCACGAATCCAAGATCGCGCCGGAGCAGCTCGCGGGACTGGTGAAGCTGGTCGATTCCGGAACCGTTTCCGGCAAACAGGCGAAGCTCGTGCTTCAGACGATGTTCGAGACCGGCGACGACGCCGACAAGGTCGCATCCGACAAGGGGTTGAAGCAGGTCTCCGACGAAGGCGCGATCGAGGCGATCGTGGACGAGGTGATCGCCGAGAACGCCGACGCGGCCGACAAGGTGCGCGGCGGGAACCTGGGCACGATCGGCTTCCTCGTGGGGCAGGTCATGAAGAAATCGCGCGGCCAGGCGAACCCCGGTGTCGTCAACGACATCTTGAGGCGGAAGCTCACCTGATGGCTTCCGGGCTGGCCGGGCCCGTCGCGATCGAGATAACGCAGCTCATCCCGGCCCCCATCGACGAGGTGTGGCGTCGCATCACCGACTGGGAACGCCTCGGGGACTGGATGCTCGAAGCGTCGGACTTCGTGGTGCTCTCCGATCAGAGGGAGGGTGTCGGCGTCGAAGCCGAGGCGACCGTTCGGATCGCGGGGATCACCACGCGGGACAAGGTGCGTGTGTCGGTGTGGGAGCCGCCACGGCGCCTCGTTATCGACCACCTCGGCTGGGTGTCGGGCTCCGGCGACATGGCGCTGGTCCCGTACGGCGCCGAGACGTTCCTCTATTGGCGAGAGGAGCTGGTCCCTCCGCTCGGCGCGCTCGGCCGGCTGGGGCTGCTCACGTTCGCCCCGGTCATGAAGAGGATCTTCGCCCGCGACGCAAAGATCCTGGCCTCACTCGCCGGCCAAATGTGAGCGTTACCCGATTCTGCTTGCTGGTGGCGGCCGCCGCGGGTCTGATGACCGTGGCTCTCGTCAATCAACTCGGACATGCCGGTGACTGGACCTCACGGGCGAAATACCTGGAAGCGAGAGGGTTTCTGTTCGGGATCCCCGCCGCCGTCGCCGGGTTCGGATTGGCCCGGTCGCTCGTCGGAT
>DASSMG010000030.1:0-8554 GCA_035688995.1 Actinomycetota bacterium | reverse complement strand
CGGTCAGGGGCGGGCGAACCTCGTCGGTGCGGTGACCAAGGATCTGGCCGCGCGCGGCATATCGGCGCGCGATCTCCTGGCCCCCGGGGCGGCGCTCTTAGGTGGTGGTGCAGGCGGTAAGCCGGACCTTGCGATATCCGGGGGACCGTCGGCAGACAAGCTCGAGGAGGCGATCGAGGCCGTCGCACGCGCCGCGCGCGCCGCCCTCGAGGCATGAGCCGGTGGCGGAGTTCATCTTGGGCGTGGATCCGGGACGACGACGGGTCGGCGTTGCGACCGCGGATCTCGAGACGAGGTTCGCTCGACCCCTCGAAGTCATCGACGTCCGCGAGCGCGACCCCTTCGCCCGTATCGCAGAGCTCGTTACCGAGATGAACGTCGCGACCGTCGTGGTCGGCCGGCCCCTCGCGCTGGACGGCTCCGCGGGCCCTGCCGTAGAGGAACAGCAGCGTTTCGTCGCCCACCTGCGCGCCGCGACCGACGCGACGATCGAGGAGTTCGACGAGAGGCTCACGACCGTGATCGCGGAGCGCAGCATGCAGGACGCGGGAAAGAGTGCGCGGCAGCGGTCGTCCCAGCGCGACGCGGTGGCGGCACAGGTGCTGCTTCAGGACTACCTCGATACGAGGCGATGACGCTGACCCGCCGGGGGCGCGTGGTCCGCGCCCTGTTGATCGTTCTCGTCCTGCTCATGATTGCGGTCGCGAGCGGAGCCGTCTACCTCCGCTCGATCGGGGTCAACGGGACGAGCCATCCCTCGGGGAAGGTCACGTTCACGATCCCGAAGGGGTCGACCGCCCAAGAGATCGGCCGCATCCTCACGGAGGCCGGAGTCATCAAGTCTGCTTTCGGCTTCCGCATCGCCGCGTTCCTGGACGGAGGTTTCGAGGATGTCCAAGCGGGCGACTACCAGCTTCCGCGCGGGTTGACTGCGCGCGACGCGCTACGGGAGCTCGTCGAATCCGGACCTCTGGTCGCCCACGTCGATGTGACGTTCCCGGAGGGGTCGTGGCTCACCGACTTCGCGCGGATCGTCGGAGAGAAGACCCACATCTCGGGCGATAGCTTCCTGAACGTGGTGACGTCCGGCCGGCTCCCGTCGCGCTATCGGCCTTCCGACGTGAAGACGATGGAGGGCCTGCTGTTTCCTTCGACGTATCAGGTAGTGGATAGCGACACCGCGGTCTCGCTCGCGACGAGGCTCGCACGGGAATTCGAGAAGAGGGTCGATGCACTCGACTTCTCCGAGGCCGAGTCGCGCGGGCTCACTCCGTATCAGGCGATCATCGTGGCTTCCATGATCGAAGCGGAGGCGCGGGTCGACGAGGACCGTCCGAAGATCGCCGCGGTCATCTACAACCGGCTGGATCAAGGGATGAAGCTCGGTATCGACGCAACGGTCGAGTACGCATTGGGCGAACATCGCTCCGAGCTCACTCTCTCCGACCTCGCCGTCGATTCGCCCTACAACACGCGCAAGTACGTGGGGTTGCCGCCGACCCCGATCGGCGCGCCGGGGGAGAGTTCGCTCGAAGCGGCGCTCGCCCCCGCGGACGGCCCGTGGCTCTACTACGTCCTCGCCGATTGCGAGGGGCATCACGCGTTCAGTGTCGACTACGACACGTTCCTGCGGAACAAGGAGACCTACCAGGGACTCGACTGTTGAGACCTGCCGCGACCCACTTCGTCGGGATCCTCGGGTGGCCCCTGACCTACACGCTGTCGCCCGCGATCCATCACGCCGCGTTCCGATCCATCGGGCTCGACTGGGTCTACCTGACGTGGCCCGTGCCGCCGGACGATCTCGGCACGGCCGTGGCCGGTCTGAGGGCGCTCGGAGCGCGCGGCGCCAACGTGACGATGCCGCACAAGGAGGCCGTCCTCGACCACGTCGACGAGGTGTCCGGTGACGCGCAGGCGGTCGGTGCCGCGAACACGATCCAATCGCTCGGCGGCAAGTTGATCGCCCACAACACCGACGTCGACGGGTTCCGTGAGTTCCTGGTGGCCGACGCGGGGACCGAGGTGGCCGGGCGGCGCGCGCTCGTTCTCGGAGCCGGCGGAGCGGCGCGGGCGGTCGTGCGCGCGCTGGCCGAACTGGGCGCGGGCGAGATCGCGATCGCGGCCCGCGACCCGAAGAGAGCGGCGAACCTCAGTGCGCTGGCCGATCGCGTCGAGACGCTGCCGTGGGCCGAGGCGGCCGCCGCGGTTCCGCGCTGCGACATCATCGTCAATGCGACCCCGGCCACGACCGGAGCCGGCGACCTGCTGCAGGACGCGGCCTTCAATCACGAACAGGAAGTCGTCGACCTCGTCTACGACCCCCCTACCAGTCGATTGGTCGAGCGGGCGCGTGCCTCCGGTGCCCGTGCGTGGGGGGGCCTCGGGATGCTCGTTCATCAGGCGGCCGCGTCGTTCCGCATCTGGACCGGTCAGGAACCGCCGATCGAAGCGATGTCCGCCGCGGTCGTGCACGTGATCGGGGGGGCCAGGAGACACTCCGGGGACGAGTGATCGCAGAGCGCGCGATCGGACTCAACTCTGCCCGCGCGGCTGCCGACAATGTCTACGTCGTCCAGAATCTCCCAGGAGGTCGTGCCCTTGTCCACCGCAGACCAGCTTGCCGATGCTCTCGATCGATTCCTCGAGATGTCCCCCGAGACCGAAGCAGCGGCGGTGGTGAGTGCCGACGGCCTCCCGATGGCTTCGGCACTTCCCGTGCACGTCGAAGAGGACAAGCTCGCGGCGATGAGCGCCGCGCTCCTCACGCTGGGCGAGCGCGCCGCCGACGGACTGGGCCGGGGAACCCTGGGGCAGGTCTTCGTCGAAGGCGCCGATGGGTACATGATCCTCATGTCGGCCGGCAGCGACGCCGTCCTCGTGGCGATCACTTCGAAGCGTGCGAAGGTCGGGCTCGTCCTCTACGAGATGCGCCAGGCGGCCGACGACATCGCCAAACAGATGACGAGGAGAGACTTCGTGCCGGAGCCACCGCGAGCCGAGGTCACACCTGCGGAGCGCGCCATCGAGGACGCGACTCCCTCTTTCTCCGCCACGGCGGAACATCTCGTGACGCCGGCCGCTTCGGTAACGGCACTAGACCGAGACCCATCTTCTCTGCCACCCTGGCAGTAGAGGAAACGGGCGGGATCCGCCAAGGGAGGCAAGGGTGCTAAAGGGAACACTCGACGAGTTCGCGCTTCCGGACATCTTCCGGCTGCTGTCGAGGTCGCGTAAGACAGGGCGTCTGGACGTCCTCAGATCGGCCGGGCAGGGGAGCGTCTTCTTCCGCGACGGCGACGTCTACTTCGCAGAGTCGTCGGTGTCGCGTGAGCTACTGGGACAGAAGTTGGTGAAGGCGCGGGCCCTGACCCAGGGTGAGCTGATGCGGGCCCTCGACGAGCAGGCAGAGTCGGGAGGACGCCTGGGCGACCTTTTGCGCGCCCGGGACTCCGTCACCGCCGAGCAGCTCGAGGCGGCACTGCGCGAGCAAGTCGAAGATGCGGCTTTCGACCTACTTCGATGGGAGATGGGCGAATTCGACTGGACCCTCGACGCGACGGTCGACGCCGAGGTCGAGCTCCGGGTTTCGGTCGAGAACCTCATCATGGAGGCGTCCCGCCGCCTCGACGAGTGGGAGATCATCAAGCGCAAGATCCCCTCCGAGGACTGCGTCGTGGCCATGGCCCCGACGCCCCCGGACGGTGCCGCCCAGATCAACATCACGCCGGGAGAGTGGCGCGTTCTGGTGCTCGTCAACGGGTCCCGGACGGTCATGGAGATCGCCGAGGGCGTCGGGGGCGACGTCTTCGACACGATGCGGACCCTCTACGGCTTGATGGCCGCCGGACTGATCGAGATCCCCGGCATGGCGACCACCGACGACGACTTCGTCTCTCTCGAGTCGCTGGTGGCGGAGCCGGCCGCAACGCCCGGCGCGCCGTCGGAGGTTCACGAGCCCGCCGAGCCGCCTTCGTTCCACGACGAGGCAGCCGCCGCGCCCGCCGCCGACGAGATCGTGATCGAGGAGCCCGCCGCCGCCGAGCCCATGCCGGAAGAACCCCTGGCCGCCGAGCCCATGGCGGTCGAGCCGGCCGTGGACGAGCAGCCCGCCGACGAGCAGTCCGCCGACGAGGAGCCGGCGGCCGAGCCCGTCGCTCTGGCCCCCGAGCCCGCCCCGGAGCCGGTTTCCGACCCCGTCGCCGAGACCGAGGCCGACGCCTTCGTCGATCCGGGGATCGCCGCCGAGACCGGGCCCGCCGACGTGGTCGACGACGCCGCCTGGGACATGGAGTCGGAGACGACGGCCGAGCCGGTTGCCGCGGCAGACGGGTTCGAGGACTCGGACCCGTTCGCCGAAGAGGTCCTGAGCGCAGTGGCCAACGAAGCTCCTGCGACCGAGCCCGACGTGGCCGTCGCCGATGCTCTCGACCGGCAAGCTGCGGAATTCCTCGGGACGGCCGACGAGGTCGAGACCGACATCCCCGTGTCGGCCCGGGATTCCGATCCGATCGCCGACAAGACCGCGGCCGTGCGCGAGCTGTCGAACCTCTTCAAGCAGAGCGAGGTCGACAACCGCCCGACGTTCCTGGTCCCTCCCCTCGAGAAGAAGCACGAGGACGAGGAAGAAGAGGAGATGGAGCCCGAGGAACCGCGGCGGGTGGAGGACGACGAGGAGATCACGCGCGGGCTGATCTCACGACTGATCGACGGCGTGAAAGGCCTATAACGGGTTGACAACCTCGCGGCGAACCAGGGGCGATCTGATCCGGCGGAGCAGGGGCACCGCTACCTCGGCGCGCCCGCTGAAGATCGTCATCACGGGGCCCTACGCGGCCGGCAAGACCACTCTGATCCGCACGATCAGTGAGGTGGCCGTGGTCGCAACCGAGAAGGGGGTCTCCGACGACACCCGATCGGTCAAGTCGCAGACGACCGTCGCCATGGACTTCGGCCGGATCTCCTTCGCAGAGGACCTCTCGCTGTTCCTCTTCGGCACTCCCGGGCAGCGGCGCTTCGAGGTCATGTGGGACGTTCTGTCGGAGGGGATGATCGGGTTCATCGTCCTCGTGAATGCCGCCGACGAGCGCTCGCTCGACGAGGCGGCCCACATCCTCGGCCGCTTCCGGCGCTACGCCGACGTCCCCTTCGTGATCGGGGTCACCCACGCAGAAGATGCCGGAGCCTCGCTAAATCAGATCGTGGACGGGGTCCGCGAGACCCTCGAGGTCCCCGACGGGGTCGAGATCGTAGTCTGCGACCCGCGCAGTAAAGACGACGTTAAGGCGCTGGTTCTCCACATACTGGTAGGCGTTATGGCACGTCTGGAGCAAGCCGCCGCCAGTTAGCTCTCGGGGGTGAGATGACAGGGCCCACGTCCTCCAAGCGAGGCAAGGTTGAGATTGTCTCGCCCGTCCCTTTAGTCTCGGATTCTCGGGCCGATAAGAGTCATCATGGGGCAAGTGGATGTCACTTCGCGTACTGACGCGGGGGGGCCGGCTATGAACGGTCAGAGTCGCCCGGGCGGACAGCTGGGCGAGCTCCTGCTCTCCCGCGGACTGATCACCGGGGAGCAGCTCGACATGGCCCGCCATCAGGCGAGCCAGCGGGGACGCTCGCTCGGTCGCATCGTGATCGAGATGGGCTTCGTCTCCGAGGCCGGCCTCGTCGCGATCCTCGCCGAGCAGCTCGGCCTCGATTACGTCGATCTCACCGAATACTCCGTCGACGCATCCGCCGTGGCCATGGTTCCAGAGGTCATCGCCCGCCGCTACAACTGCATCCCGATCGCCTTCGACGACGACGGGCGCCTGCTACTGGCGATGGCCGACCCGGCCAACGTGGTCGCGGTCGACGACATCCGCGCGATGGCCAAGCGCGACGTCCGCACGGTGGTCTCTACCAAGGCCGACGTCGTCGCATGCATCAATCGCCACTACCGCCTCGATCGCACCGCCGAGACACTGGCGGAGGAAGCGGCCGAGGCCGTAACCGCGGAAGACACCAGCCTCGACGACCTCGAGTCGACGGCCGAAGACGCACCGATCATCAAGCTCGTCAACCTTCTGATCACGCAGGCCGTCAACGACCGTGCCTCGGACATCCACATCGAGCCGGGCGAGAAGAACCTGCGCGTGCGTTACCGCATCGACGGCGTGCTGCACGAGGTCATGACGCCGCCGAAGTCGGTGCAGGCCGGTATGACGAGTCGTCTCAAGATCATGGCGGACATCAACATCGCCGAACGCCGCATCCCGCAGGACGGTCGCATCGGTCTGAAGGTTGCCAAGAAGTCGATCGACATCCGTGTCGCGACACTCCCGACGGTCTACGGCGAGAAGATCGTCATGCGTCTTCTGGACAAGTCCAGCGTCCTGCTCCAGTTGCAGGACCTCGGCTTCTCGCAGGGCAACTTCGGTCGTTTCCAGGAGTCGTTCCGCAAGCCGTACGGGATGATCCTCGTCACCGGGCCGACCGGTTCGGGTAAGTCGACGACGCTCTACGCGACGTTGAACATCCTGAACCAGCCGGATCGCAACATCATCACCGTCGAGGACCCGGTCGAGTACCGGCTGCCCGGGGTCAACCAGGTTCAGACGAACAACAAGGCCGGCCTGACCTTCTCGGCCGCCCTTCGTTCGATCCTGCGGTCCGACCCCGACATCATCCTGATCGGTGAGATCCGTGACAAAGAGACCGCGCAGATCGCGGTCGAGTCGGCACTGACCGGTCACCTCGTTCTTTCGACCCTTCACACGAACGACGCGCCGTCGGCGGTCACTCGACTCATCGACATGGGCATCGAGCCCTTCCTCGTCGCGTCTTCGATCGACTGCGTTCTCGCCCAGCGACTCGCGCGGCGACTGTGCCCGAAGTGCAAAGAGTCCTACGTTCCGTCGGAAGAAGAGCTGATCTCGGCGAAGTTCGCGTACGACCCGCAAGAAGAGCTCCCGTCGCTGTACCGCGCCGTGGGATGCACCTCATGCGGGAAGACTGGGTACAAGGGCCGGATGGCGGTTCACGAGGTCATGACCGTGAGCGAGGACATCGAGCGTCTCGCCGCCGAACGTGCGTCGGCCGAGGAGATCGGCAAGGTCGCACGGGCCCAGGGGATGCTGACCCTGCGCCAGGATGGCATGGACAAGGTCCGTCAGGGACACACGTCGATCGAAGAGATCCTGCGGGTAGTCGTTTGAATTCACGCCGCCTCACGCGGCACGTTTAGGAGGAGAAAGCAATGCCGTACGACGGAAGCCCACAGCAAGAGCAATACGCTCCCAGCTCGCCGGTCGGGACGCAGCCGATGGCACCGGGGACCAGTTTCGGCGCGACCGACTTCCCCATGGTCGAAGCCCCGGATACGGGGCCACCCGTGGTGGAGGAGCAGGAGGACAAGGAACCGAACCTGTCCGACTTCATGCTCGAGGTCATCAACGTCGGCGCGTCCGACCTTCACCTCACGGCCGGGCTTCCTCCGATGGTCCGCGTGAACGGCGTGCTGAAGCCGATCCGTGGCTACCGCAAGTTGTTCCCGCAGGACATGCAGGAACTCGTCTACGCGATCCTCACGCAGAAGCAGCGGGAACAGTTCGAGGAGGAGCTCGAGCTCGACCTCAGTTACCAGCTTCCGGGGAAGGCGCGTTTCCGAGTCAACGTGTTCCGCCAGCGGGATGCGATCGGTACGGTCATGCGACTCATCCCGTTCGGCATCAAGACCGTCGAGGAGTTGGGCCTCCCGGAGCAATCGCGCAACTTCTCGCGGCTCCGTCGCGGCCTCGTTCTGGTGACCGGGGTAACGGGTTCGGGTAAGTCGACCACCCTGGCTGCGTTGATCGACGAGATCAACCGCGATCGGGAAGACCACATCATGACGGTCGAGGACCCGATCGAGTTCCTGCACCGTCACGGTCGCTCGATCGTCAACCAGCGAGAGATCGGGACCGACACGAAAGGTTTCGCCCAGGCCCTGCGGCACGCCTTGCGACAGGACCCCGACGTCATCCTCGTCGGTGAGATGAGAGACCTCGAGACCATCTCGACGGCTCTCACCGCCGCCGAGACCGGTCACCTCGTGTTCGCGACGTTGCACACGCAGGACGCCCCACAGTCCGTCGACCGAATGATCGACGTGTTCCCTCCGCACCAGCAGCAGCAGATCCGGGTGCAGCTGGCGGGAACTCTGGCCGGCGTCATCTCGCAGCAGCTTCTGCCTACTTCGGACGGGAAAGACCGCACCGTGGCCTGCGAGATCATGTTCGCAACGCCGGCGATCCGTAACCTGATCCGGGAAGGTAAGACCCACCAGATCTACACTTCGATGCAGGCCGGCGGAAAGTTCGGCATGCAGGTGATGGATCAGCACCTCGCCGAGCTCGTTCGGAGAGGCAAGGTCACCTACGAGACGGCGCTCGAGCGAGCGCATCACATCGAAGAGTTCAACCGACTCTGCGGGAAGGCTTAAAGGCACTAGATGGCTGATTCCTATGCATTCCGCGTCCGGACCGCCGACGGCCGGATCGTGGAAGGCGAGATGGATGCGGACGGCGAAGCTGCC
>DASSMG010000029.1:0-6401 GCA_035688995.1 Actinomycetota bacterium | reverse complement strand
TTTCGTACGTATGCCGGGTACGCCACTCCGGCTGCTACTAACGCTCGCTTCAAGGCCAATCTAGCCAAGGGCCAGACCGGGCTCTCGGTCGCCTTCGACCTCCCCACCCAGACCGGCTACGACTCCGATCACGCCATGGCGCGAGGCGAGGTCGGGAAGGTCGGCGTCCCGATCAGCCACCTCGGCGATATGCGCGGGGTCTTCGACGGGATCCCGGTGGCCGAGATGAACACCTCGATGACGATCAACGCGACGGCCGTGTGGCTGCTCGCGCTCTACGTGAGCGTCGCCGACGACCAGGGGGCCGACCGCAAGGCCCTCGCCGGGACGACGCAGAACGACATCCTCAAGGAGTACCTGTCGCGCGGCACTCATATCTTCCCGCCGGCCCCCTCGATCAGGCTGACGACCGATCTCATCACCTGGACGCTCCACGAGGCACCGAAGTGGAACCCGATCAACGTGTGCAGCTACCACTTGCAGGAAGCGGGCGCCGACCCCGTCCTCGAGGTTGCTTACGCACTGGCCAACGCGATCTGCGTGCTCGACGCGGTCAAAGCGACCGGGCGCGTGAGTGACGACGACTTCCCGAGGCTCGTCGGTCGCATCTCGTTCTTCTGCAACGCGGGGATCCGCTTCGTCGAGGAAACGTGCAAGATGCGCGCGTTCAACCGCCTGTGGGACCGGGTGACCTCGGAGCGCTACGGGATCGACGATCCGAAGTTCCGTCGCTTCCGTTACGGCGTGCAGGTGAACTCGCTCGGGCTCACCGCGGTACAGGGAGAGAACAACGTCTACCGGATCCTTCTCGAGATGCTCGCGGTGACTCAGAGCAAGGATGCGCGCGCTCGTGCCGTGCAGTTGCCCGCATGGAACGAGGCACTCGGACTGCCGCGCGCATGGGACCAGCAATGGAGCCTCCGCGCGCAACAGATCCTTGCCTACGAGACGGACCTCCTCGAGTACGACGACATCTTCGAGGGCTCGAAGGTCATCGAAGCGACGACCGACGAGATCGCCGACGCGGCTTGGGACGAGCTGTCGAAAGTGCTCGACATGGGCGGATCGGTCGAGGGCCTCGGCTACATGAAGGAGCGACTCGTCGCGCGCCACGCCGAACGGCGCCGCGCGATCGAGACGACCGAGCAGATCGTCGTCGGGCTGAACAAGTACGAGCACAGCGAACCCTCGCCGCTGACGACGAACCTCGACGAGCTCGCGTTCGAGCGCATCGATCCGGCCGCCGAGGCGGCCCACATCGAGCAACTGCAGCAGTGGCGCGAGCAACGCGACGCGACCGCGGCGACGCAGGCACTCGACGAGTTGAGGCGCGTCGCCAACACCGACGACAACATCGTCCCGGCCTCGATCGCGGCGGCGAAAGCCGGGATCACCACGGGGGAATGGGCCGACGCGCTGCGAGAGGTGTTCGGCGAGTACCGGCCCCCGACGGGGATCGGCGCCGGGGTCGGCGGCCGGCAGCCTGCGGAGATGGACGAGGTGCGGTCGCGAGTGGCCGCGGCAGCGAAACGAGCGGGAGTACCGAAGCTCCGCATGCTCGTTGCGAAGCCCGGGCTCGACGGTCACAGCAACGCCGCCGAGCAGGTCGCCATCAGGGCACGCGACGCCGGCTTCGAGGTCATCTATCAGGGGATCAGGCTGTCACCCCAGGAGATCGCTCGAGCCGCGGCGGACGAGGACGTCAACGTGATCGGGCTCTCGATCCTGTCCGGCGCACACAACCTTCTCGTGCCGGAAGTCCTCGACCGGTTGCGGGCGGAAGGCGTCGATCCCGCCGAGACACCGGTCGTGGTCGGGGGCGTGATCCCCGACGATGACGAGCGGAAGCTGATCGAGCTCGGCGTTCGCAGGGTCTACACGCCGAAGGACTTCGACCTGACCCACATGATCGGAGAGATCGCCGACCTGATCGGCGCCACGGCCTGACCGCGCCTACGCCGTAAGGCGTAGCAGGCGGCAGGAACGGCCCCCAGCGGGGAGAACCCATCCCCCGAAGCGTGCCGCGGGCACGCGTGCACCACCAGGGGGAAAAGTGCGGAAGCTCATCTCGCTGATCGCCGCAGGGCTGCTGCTGGGAATCGTGCAGCTCGCTCACGCCGCGCCCGATGCCGGGCCGAGCGGCGGTGGGATCTCCTCCGACAACGTCGAGTTCATCAAGAACATCCCGATCTCGGTCGACGGCGTCGGCGGCCGCCTGAAGGGCCACTTCTTCTACACGGCCGACCAGCACAAGATCATGATCTTCGACGTCTCCGACCCGCTGAACCCGGTGATGACGGACTTCGAGCCGCTCCCACAGGAGGTCCTCTACAGCCGCGAAGACATCGACACGAACGGGAAGCTGCTGATCTACCCGAACTCAGTCACCCGTTCGCTGCGCATCTACGACGTCGAGGACAAGACCAACATCCAGCTCGTGTCCGAGGTGCCCGGCGCGAACTCGCACACCGCGAGCTGCGTCCTCGACTGTCAGTACTCGTGGGGCTCTGAAGGACAGATCGTCGATCTCCGCGACCCATCGAAGCCGAAGCTCCTCAAAGAGCGATGGGGCGATGGGATGCCGGCGCAGAGTGGTCACGACGTCGAGGAGATCCGTCCCGGCATCGTCCTCACGGCCACGCAGCCGATCATGCTTCTCGACATCCGCAAGGACCCGATCCATCCGAAGTTGCTGGCGGTCGGGGCGAGCCCGGACGGCCGTTTCATCCACAGCGAGAAGTGGCCGAACGCGGGAGCCGACAAGTTCCTGTTGATGGCGGGCGAAACCAACAACAAGGTCCGTTGCAGCGAAACGAACGGTGCGTTCATGACGTGGGACGCGACCAAGTGGAAGAAGACCCACACGTTCACGATGATCGACGAGTACCGCATGACGAACGGCACCTACACCGACGGGAAGCCGGCGGCCAACGTGGTCGGGTGCTCGTCGCACTGGATCGAGGCGTCGCCGAAGTTCGACAACGGAGGCATCGTCGCCGGTGCTTTCTTCGAGCACGGAACGCGGTTCATCGATGTCTCCCCCACCGGTCAGATCAAAGAGATCGGGTGGTTCATGCCCCACGGCGGATCCACCGGAGCGGACTACTGGATCACCGACAAGATCGTTTACGCGGTCGATTACACGCGCGGCATCGACATCTTGAAGTTCACAGGCAAGCAATAAGGACGGAAGGAGAAACAGATGAAGAAGCTCGTTTCGATCCTCGTCGCAGGAGCACTCGTCTCCATGCTCGGGATCGCGCATGCAGCACCCACCAAGGCCGTGACGGTGTTCACCGACCCGGCCGGGGATGCCGACAACGGCCAGGGCACCGGTCAGTCGATCCCCGCAGGCTTCGACCTCCTGAGCGGCACAGTCGCCCGCGACGGAGCGAACCTGGTGTTCACGATCACCGAAGCCGACATGCCCCCGAACGGAGCGCTCCCTGAGGGCTTCCGCCTCATGTGGCACTTCGGCATCGGCGGCAAGGAGTACCGCTTCACCGCGAAGTCGGCCGACATCGGCAAGCCCGACCCACTGTCCGGTCCGAACGGGACCGACCGTATCGGTCAGGTGTGGCTCGACGGCGTCTTCCGTCTCGAGAACTGGGTCGAAGGTGCGACCGTTGCGGTCCTCAGCACCCCGACCTACAACACCCTCGGTTACCTCGACGGAGCGTTCGACCCCGCCGCCAAGACCATCACGGTCAAGGTTCCGATGAAGCTCATCAAGGCGAAGCCGGGCCAGGTCGTCGCCGGTGGCACGGGCGCAGCCGCTTCGACGTCGTGCCAGATCTGTTGGGTTCCGCAGTACGCGGAGCGGTCCCTGACCCCCCAGACGATCATCGACTACGCCACCATGAACACCACTTACAAGATCCCCAAGTAGGAGGAATCATGAAGAAGCTTCTTTCTCTAGCGGTTGCGGTGGGTCTTGTAGCCCTTCCGCTGACCGCTCACGCGGCGGCGCCGAAGCCCACGCAGGTGTGGGAGGACGCGGCCGGCGATGCGGACAATGGACAGGGTGTCGGTCAGTCGATCCCCGGTGGTTTCGACCTCGTCTCGGGCACGGTTGCCCAGAACGGCGCCAACCTCGAGTTGACGGCCACGATGGCGGACATGCCGCCGAGCGGCAGCCTTCCCGAAGGGTTCCGTCTCCTGTGGTCCTTCGGCGTCGGCAAGGGTGAGTTCCGCCTGACGCTCAAGTCGGCCGACATCGGCAAGCCCGACCTCGAGGGCGGCCAGACGACCGAGCGAGTCGGTCGGGTCGACATCAACGGCCACTTCAGGCTCGAAGGCAATTGCCAGAGCACGACCGTCGGCGCACTGAATGCGATCAACTGTGCGCCGCTCGCCTACCTCGACGGCACCTGGGACCCCGCGACCTCTTCGGTCACGGCGATCGTCCCCATGAAGCTCGTCAAGGCGAAGAAGGGCAGCGTCGTGCGCCCCGGCGCCGGCGACTCGACCCAGATCTGCAGCACGCAGGTCTGCTGGGTCAGCCACACCGAAGAGCGGTCGCTGAACACGACCATCATCGATTCGGCTCCGATGCTGGGATCGTTCAAGGTCAAGTAACTGCGAGCCTTTATCGTGGCGGGCCCCCGGAAGATCCGGGGGCCCGTTTCGTTTCCAGGGCGGAGACGGCGGGTTCGACCGACGAGAACGGTAAGGAGCAGAGATGGCGCTCAAGGTCGGCGTCGGCTTGTTCACGGGTCAGATCCCGCCCGGATCGGCCCGAACCTTCCACCGCGAGTACCGCGACATCATCGAGCTGACGCGTCTCGTCGAGGACGAGGGTCTCGACGCCGCCTGGGTGTCGGAGCATCACTTCGCCGAGGACGGTTATCTCCCGTCGCTCCTCCCGATGATGGCCGCCATGGCGGCGGTGACCGAGCGGATAGAGCTCGGGACCGGCGTGGTGCTGGCTCCGTTCCACGATCCTCTTCGGTTGGCGGAGGACTTCGCCGTCGTCGACCAGATATCGGGGGGCCGCACGATCGCGGGTTTCGGGATCGCGTGGCGCGACGAGGAGTTCCGCGAGTTCGACATCGACGTGAAGAGTCGCGTCCGCCGAACTAGCGAACTCGTCGAGGTGCTCCGGCTCGCGTGGAACGAAGAGCGCTTCGATTTCCACGGCAAGGTCTTCGACTACACCGGGGTCGCGATCACCCCGAAACCGGCGCGCGTGCCTCCCATCCTTCTTGGTGGGTTCGTGGACGATGCGATCAAGCGTGCAGGGCGGCTCGGTGACGGATACATCTCGTCGCGCGCCGAAGTGTCGCGGATCGAGCAGGCATTCGAGATGGCCGCCCGATCGCGCGCCGCGGCGGGACACGACGGCCCTCCGATCGTGGCCGTCCTCCAGAACGCGTACGTGACGAACGAACCCGACCGGGACTGGCCGATGGTCCGCGACGGGATCGGTCATCAACTCGGCACCTACGCCGGGTGGCGGGCGGGCACGGACGTACCGGGCAAGAAGCTCGAGGTCGCGCCCCCTTCGGAGGACGACATCCGACGCACGACCGCGTACGGGACGCCGGACGACGTCGTCGCGTACCTCGAGTCACTCACGAAAGTGCTGTCGCGTTACCCCGAGGCACACATCGTCCTGCGCCTCCACTACCCCGGCATGGACGGCGCGCCGGCCGCCGATGCGATCCGTTTGCTCGCGAGCGACGTCGCCCCCAGGTTGAAGGAGATCTCGGGTTAGCACCGCGAACGACCACGCGGTCGAGCACCCGAACGGGATCGCAGCTTTCGCGGCGGTCGTTGCAGCGCTCGGCGCGATAGCGCTGTGGCTGTGGATGCTCACCGGCCCCCTCGACCTGGGCCTCGGGCTACTCGGCTCGGCCGACCATCTCCAGCATGCCCAGAAGGCGCTACAGGCGGGCGCGATCAAGAAGGCTCGTTACGAAACGCTCGCGGCGAGCGCCGACGTCGACCGGGCGCAACGCGGCCTTCACTCGTCGAGCCCGCTGTTCGACCTCGCGTCGCTCAGCACCACCATCAAGGACGCGCTCGATCAGGTCGATCACCTGGTAGCGGCCGCGCGCTTCTCATCCGACGCGGCCGAAGGGACGCTCGACATCGCTCAGAACGCCCTCAAGGGTCCCGACAAGGTCATCTCTCGCGTCGACCCCGAGGATCCGAAGAGCGATGCCTTCATCCGACTCGATCGCATCACCGACATCTCGCAGACGATCTCCGAGGTACGCAACGACATCGAGGGTGTCGCCCGCGAGCTGAAAGCGGTCGACCTCTCGAAGCTTCCGCATCGTGCACGTCGTCCGATCGAGGACGGGATCGACCAGGCCACCGAGACCGACGACCTCCTCGCCGATGCCGAGGCCGGCTTCGCGGTGTTGCCCGGCTTCCTCGGAGCCGACGGCAAGAGG
>DASSMG010000028.1:0-2242 GCA_035688995.1 Actinomycetota bacterium | reverse complement strand
CGAGGTCGCCGGCGCGACCCCCGGCCGGGTGGCGGCCACTTTCGAGGATCGATCGATCACCTACGGGGAGCTGAACGCGGCCGCGAACCGTCTCGCTCATCTGCTGCGGAGGCGCGGATCGGGGCCCGAGCGCGTCGTCGGGGTGATGTTCGAGAAAGGGCTCGAGATGCTCGTGGGTCTCTTCGGGGCGTGGAAAGCCGGAGCCGCCTTCGTCCCACTCGACGCCGACGTGCCCGCCGACCGTTGCTCCTTGATGCTCGAGCGTTGCCGAGCGGACCTCGTCGTAACGGTAGAGAAGTTCCGGGGGATCGCGTCGGCCCTCGAGGTCCACGGCCGGCCGGTCGAGGTCGTGACGATCGACTCCACCGGCGTGGAACTCGAGGAGATGCCGGCCGGCGATCCGCCGAACGTGCTCGGGCCCAAGAGCCTCGCGTACGTGATCTTCACCTCGGGCTCGACCGGCACACCGAAAGGAGTGATGGTCGAACACGGCGGACTCGTCAACATGACCCGCTTCGCGATCGAGACCTATCACGTACATCCCGGCTCGCGCTTCCTTCAGTTCATGTCCATCACGTTCGACGCGTTCCTGTCGGAGATGCTGCCCGCGCTGACGACCGGCGCGACGTTGAGCCTGGGTCGGCGCGACGAGCTGTTGCCCGGACCGAGCCTGGCCGCCTTCCTGCGCGACCGCAGGATCACCAACGTCCTTCTCACACCGAGCGCGCTGGCGCTCGTGGAACCTCAGCAGTTCCCCGATCTCGAAACGCTGATCGTGTGCGGAGAGGCGTGCCCACCGGAACTTGCGGCGCGGTGGAGCGGGGGACGCACGATGGTCAACGCTTACGGTCCCACCGAGATCACCTGCTTCTGTCACGCGGCAACGGTGGTCGCGGACGGGAAGCCGCCCCCGATCGGCGTCCCCATGGCCAACATCCGTTCCTACGTTCTGGACGACAACCTCGAACCGGTTCCGTTGAACGTCCGCGGCGAGTTGTACGTCGGGGCCCCGGGACTGGCGCGGGGTTACCTCGACCGCCCCGATCTGACGGCCGAGCGGTTCCTTCCCGATCCGTTCACCGCGTCTCCGGGCGATCGCATGTACCGCACCGGCGACGTGGTGCGCTGCCGGCGCGACGGCCAGATCGAGTTCTTCGGACGTTCCGACGCGCAGGTCAAGATCCGCGGCTTCCGGGTCGAACCGGGTGAGATCGAAGCGGCCGTGCTCGAGCATCCGGGCATCGCAGAAGCCGTCGTCGTCGCGCGGGACGAGTCGGGTGGAAAGCGACTCGTTTGCTATTACGCCGCGCGGGACCCTGCGCCGACGGTCGCCGAGCTTCGTTCGTTCCTTGCCCGCAAGCTTCCCGCCTACATGGTTCCCGCGGCGTTCGTTTCGCTGGCGGCGATCCCCCACAGTGCCAGCGGAAAGGTCGACCGCCGGGCCCTGCCCGATCCGCCCTCGGCAGGGCCGGACATCTCGGCCGGATACACGCCTCCGGCCACGTCCACCGAAGAGATGGTGGCCGACGCGTGGCGGCACGTATTGGGGATCGAGCGGCCCGGCGTCACCGACAAGTTCTTCGATGTCGGGGGGAACTCCCTCAAGATCGTCGAACTATCGGAACGTCTGCACAAGGCGTATCCCGGCGCGCTCTCCGTGGCCGAGCTGTTCGAGCACACCACCGTCCGCGACATGGCCGCGGTGATCGACGACCGGCTCGGCGCTCCGGACGCGGCTCCTGCCGTCGTCGGGTTCGAGCTTTGATCCGGAGGCCCCGTTGGTAACGCACGACGACGTAGCGATCATCGGGCTGAGCGGGCTCTTCCCCGAGGCCCCAACCGTCGCCGACCTTCACGCGAATCTCGACGCCGGACGCGATTCGGTACGGCCCCTGTCGCTCGAACGCATGTATTTCACGAGCGTCGATCCGAGCCACGATTACACGCCCCTTGGATGGATCGACCGCGTCGATCTGTTCGACCACTCCTTCTTCGGCATCAGTCCCCGCGAAGCGGCGTTCATGGATCCGCATCAACGGATCGTCCTGCAGCTCGTGTGCGCGGCGATCGAGGACGCGGGCTACGGGCTAGGCGCGCTGCGCGGGACCGATACCGGAGTGTTCTTGAGCTCGCCCCGTCCCGAGTACCACGAGCTGTTCACGGAGGTCGACCCGCTGGAGCTGCTCGGGAACGCGCCTTCCGCGATCGCCGGCCGCGTCTCCTACTTCCTCGATCTGCGCGG
>DASSMG010000027.1:0-6059 GCA_035688995.1 Actinomycetota bacterium | reverse complement strand
TGACCGAGGACGGGCTCGTCGAGGTCCAGGCAACCGCAACCGTGCTTGCTACCGGAGGCATCGGCGGTTTGTTCGAGTCCACCACGAACCCGCCCGGCAACACTGGTGATGGGCACGCGCTTGCCTGGGATGCGGGGGCCGGGCTCGCAGACATGGAGTTCATCCAGTTCCACCCGACCGCCCTGGCACTCGGCACCGGCCACCAGCGGCTTCTGTTGACCGAAGCTCTGCGCGGGGCGGGAGCGCACGTGGTCGACTCGGAAGGCCGTCGCTTCCTGTTCGAACATCACTCCGACGGGGAACTCGCTCCTCGCGACGTGGTGGCGAGGGCTATCGCGTCGCGTCATTCGTGGCTCGACTGTCGACACATCCCCGCGGAGCAACTCGCACACGAGTTCCCCACCGTGATCGCGGGATGCCGCTCGTTGGGGGTCGATCCGTCCGAGGACCTTCTGCCGCTCACGCCCGCCGCCCACTATTTCATCGGCGGCATCCAGACGGACCTCGACGGTCGATCGTCGATCCCTCGTCTGTATGCGATCGGCGAATGCTCCAACACCGGCGCTCACGGGGCGAACCGACTGGCCGGGAACTCCCTCGCCGAGGCTCTCGTTTTCGGCAGACGTGCCGCTCGTGCCATCTCCGCTCAGCGTGCGGGCCGGACCAAGTCGCTGCCCCACCCGCCCGACCTCCAACAGACATCGGTTGACATCGACGCGGAGTGGGAGCGTCTTCGAAGGATCTGCACCCGTGCTTTGGGCCTCGAACGGAACGCCGCCGACATGTCCCGCGCGGCGGACGAGTTGGAGGAGCTGGCGCTGCTCCCGCTGAGTGGTTCGCGATCGGAATTGCAGATCCGTGCTGCTGCCGTGGTGGCTCGTCTTATCGCCCGATCGGCAACGCTCAGAACCGAGTCGCGGGGAGTTCACCACCGCTCCGACCATCCCGACCCCGTCCCCGCATGGGCGGGCGTCCGGCTGCGGCTGGGTGCCGGGCTCAAGTCGTAGGCCCTAGGCTGGATCGACCGGCACGACTACCTGGTCAGCCGCGGCACATTCGATTAAAAAGGACGTGACCCACAAGGAGGTGGACCTTGTCCGACGCTTCTGATTCCTTCCCGATCCTCGCTATCGACTACGTGCAGTTCTACGTAGGTAACGCGAAGCAGGCGGCGCACTACTACCGATCCTTCGGCTTCCGGCCGAAAGCTTTCACCGGACTGGAAACCGGTAGTCGAGATCGCACGTCGTGGATGGTCGAGCAAGGAGATGTCCGTTTCGTCTTCACCGGCTCGCTCGGCCCCGATGGAGCGATCGCCCAGCACGTGAAGGACCACGGCGACGGTGTTCACGATGTCGCTCTACGGGTTCCGGACGTCGAGGAGGCTTACCGCGTGGCGTTGGAGCGCGGCGCGCGCGGCGTCGCGGAGCCGGAGGTCCTCGAGGACGAAGGCGGCAAGATCGTCAGAGCGGCGATCCAGACGTACGGCGAGACGATCCACTCTCTCGTGAGCCGCAGCGAGTATTCGGGCACGTTCTTTCCCGGTTTCTCGACGATCTCGGAGGATCCGGTGACGACACCGTCGTGCGGGATCAAGACGATCGACCACGTCGTCGGCAACGTTGAGCTCGGAAAGATGAATGAGTGGGTCGCCTTCTACGAGAAGGTGATGGGCTTCACGGAGCTGCGGCATTTCTCGGATGAAGAGATCTCGACCGAGTACTCGGCCCTGATGTCCAAGGTTGTGTGGGACGGCGAAGGCAAGATCAAGTTCCCCATCAACGAACCGGCCGAAGGCAAGAAGAAGTCGCAGATCGACGAGTACCTCGAGTACTACGGATCGCCCGGGGTTCAACACATCGCTCTGACCACCGAAGACATCGTTGCCAGCGTCGAGACGATGCACTCGAACGGTGTGAAGTTCCTCACCATCCCGGAGAACTACTACGAGGATGCTCAGCGGCGCGTGCCCGAGATCGCATCCCAGGTCGCCGACCTGCAGCGCAACGGGATCCTGGTCGACAAGGACGAGGAGGGCTACCTCCTTCAGATCTTCACCAAGCCCGTCCAGGATCGGCCGACGGTTTTCTTCGAACTGATCGAGCGTCACGGAGCGCGCGGATTCGGAGACGGCAACTTCAAGGCTCTGTTCGAGGCGATCGAGCGCGAGCAGGCCGCTCGCGGGAACCTTTAGGAGGTCGCGTGGACGTCGTTCACTCGAAAGGAACGGTTGCACGTCAGGCTCACGTCTCGGTGCCCGAAGGAACGTTCGAAGAGGAGCATGGGCGCGAGACTTTCTTCGGCCGTGCAAGCCATCTCTACCGGTCGCATCCCCCGACGGCTTGGACGCGCATCGATGGACCACTGCGCCCGCGCGCTCTCAATCTCAACGAGATCAAGCCCGAGGATCAGATCGATCCGGACGCGGGATGGGCACTGGTCGCGGGCAACGAGGACGTTCGTCTGTACGTCTCACGACTCGCAGCTCCGATGCCTTACTTCCTGCGTGATGCCGACGGCGACGTGTGCTACTTCGTGCATCGCGGTGAGGGGGTCCTAGAAACCGACTACGGGCCGCTCGATTTCGGCCCGGGTGACTACCTCATCGTCCCGAAGGGAACGACCCACCGGATGGTTCCCAAGGGCGACGACAACTTCTTCTTCGTCATCGAGGGCTCGGGAGAGTTCCGCCTCCCCGACCGGGGGCTGATGGGGAAGCACGCTCATTTCGACCCTGGTGTCATGGTTGCCCCCGATCCCGATCCGCACGACGAATCCGGCGAGTTCGAGGTCAGGGTCAAACGCGATGGTGCGTTCACTTCACTGTGGTTCGCCTGGCATCCCCTCGACGTCGTGGGGTGGCAGGGAGACGTGTGCCCGGTCCGTCTCAACATCCTCGATCACCGGCCGGTGTACTCACCGAGCTACCACATGCCGCCGAGCGCGCACTGCACGTGGGAGAACGACGGATTCGTGATCTGCAGCTTCGTTCCGCGACCGTTGGAAGAAGACCCCGCCGTGTTGAAGGTGCCCTTCTATCACGCAAACATCGACGCGGACGAGGTGCTCTTCTATCACTCGGGCAACTTCTTCAGCCGCGCCGACATCGACGAGGGATACATGACGTTGCACCCCCAAGGTGTTCATCATGGCCCCCAGCCGGCCGCGATCGAGGCCTCGAAGACCAAGGAGCGCACGGACGAAGTCGCGGTGATGGTCGAGACCCACCATCCGCTCACGCTCAGTCCCGAGGCATCCGCGGTAGCGATCACCTCGTACGAAACGTCGTGGGCGCGCGGCATGGGACTGATCGACTAGCGACATTGCGCGTCTATAGGTACGAATCTTCGGATCGTCCCGGGGGACCCCGCGTCGCGATAGCGGCGTCTGGTGGCGACCCGGTCGATCTGGGCGACGTCTGGCCCGATGGAGGAGATGTCCTCGGTTCGGTCGCCGCGATCATCGAGCGGGGGCCGGAGTTGTGGAGCGAGATCTCCGATCGAGTGGCCGCAACTTCGACCGAGCCGATCGACGAGTCGTCGTCGATCCGATGGCTGACGCCCCTGGACCGGCTGTCGTCGCTGCGAGATTTCCTCGCGTTCGAGGATCACGTGGTTCGCGGCGCCGAGAGACGCGGAACCGCGGTCCCCGAGCGGTGGTATCGGGCCCCCGTCTACTACAAGGGCAATCACCGAAGCATCATCGGGCCCGATGAGCCTTGCCGGCGTCCGGCCTACACGAGCTATCTCGACTTCGAGCTGGAACTCGCGATGGTCGTTGGTCGCCGCGGCAGAGACATCGAGCCATCCGAGGCGGGCTCCTACATCTTCGGCTTCACGGTCATGAACGACTTCTCGGCTCGGGACGTCCAGGCGGAGGAGATGAGCGCGTGGCTGGGGCCTGCGAAAGGCAAGGATTTCGCTACGGCGCTGGGGCCCTGCATCGTCACCACCGACGAGCTCGGTGCCGAGCCGGACCTCGAGATGATCTGCCGGGTCAACGGCACCGAGTGGGGGCGATCGCGCTCGGGCACCGCGCGCTGGAAGTGGGCCGACATGATCGCTCACGTCTCCGCCGACGAGGACATCTATCCGGGAGATGTTTACGGATCGGGGACTCCGGGTGGATGCTGCGGTTTGGACATTGGTCGTCGACTGGAGACGGGTGACGTGGTCGAGCTCGAGATCGAAGGCATCGGCATCCTGCGCAACGAGGTCGTGCCGTGAGCGTGGCACCGCCTTCGCCCCAGTCGAGCACCCCTGTACCGACGCTGGCCGCACCGATCAAGCCGTCGCGTGCCTGGTACTGGCTGCCCGTGTTGGTTGTGCTGTTGATCGGGGTCCCGAGTGTCCTCACTTTGGTTGGTGGCATACGCGGTATCGGATCGGGCCTGCAACGGATAACCGCGCCGGGTCAAGAGACCCTGCACCTTGAATCCGGGACATACACGGTGTTCTACGAATACGTGAGCGAGATCGACGGGCAGCCGATCCGCACCCCGCGGGACATCGCCGGGCTCGATATCACCGTCACACCTGCAGACGGCGGCGCGCCTCTTACTGTGTCCGGCGAATCCGGATCGATGAACTACACGCTGTCGGGTCGCGCGGGCTACTCCGTCGCCGAGTTCGGCGTCGTGACGGAAGGTGACTACGTCGTGTCCGCCGACCTCGGGAGCTCGCGGCTGGCGTCACCGAATTTCGTCCTCGCTCTAGGCAAGGACAAGGTGAAGTCGACGATCAGGACCGTCGGTGGCGCGATCGGATCGATATTCAGCGCGATAGCGGCTCTCATCGCGTGGGTGGTGATCTTCTTCATCCGTCTTGCCAACAAGAGGCGCGCGACTCGGGTCGCGTAGGACGCTAGCTTTCGAGCGCCAGTACCGCGGGGTGCTCCAGAAGTCTCACGACATCGAGGATGAATCGTGCTGCCGTCATCCCGTCCAGCACCCGATGGTCGAACGTGATCGACAGGTTCATCATCTTGCGGATCACGATCTGACCGTCTCGAACGACCGGACGATCCGTTGCTCTGTGTACGCCGAGGATCGCGGATTGCGGGTGGAAGACGATCGGGGTCGCCATCAGTCCACCGAACGGACCGGGACTGGTCACTGTGAAGGTGCCGCCGCGCAGCTCGTCGGCTGTGAGGGTCCCGTCGCGCGCCCCCGCGGCCAGACGCTCGATCTCCGCCGCTATCTCCCGCAGCCGCTTCTGTTCGGCGTTCTTCACCACGGGAACGGTTAACCCGGCCGGAGTATCCACGGCGACGCCGATGTCGTAGCGATCGTGGAAGACGATCTCGCCGGCGTCCTCGTCGAGGGATGCGTTCAGCGCGGGATAGTCACGCAATCCGGCGACGACCGCTTTGACGATGAACGGCAGGAACGTGAGGCGAGTGGCGTCGGGATCGCGCTCGTTGGCGAGCTTGCGGGTGGCCTCGAGCTCGGTGACGTCGCATTCCTCTACGTGTGTGACCGGAGGCACCACCTGGTGCGCATGCGCCATCCGCTCGGCGATCACGCGCCGAACCCCCCGCAACGGCTCCCGCCGTCCCCCGCCCGGAGTAGCGGCGGTAGTGGTCGTCGGCTGTCCCCCGGTTGCCGCAGGAACATCCCCGCGCGCATGAGCCTCGACATCGTCCCGAGTGACCCGGCCCCCCGGCCCGGATCCCGGCACGACCGCGATGTCCACGCCGAGCTCACGAGCGAGCTTCCGCACCGGCGGCATCGCCTTGACCCCGTTGCCGTTGGCCGCCGCAGGAGGGGTGGCCAGAGAAGGCGCTCCGGTTGCCGCCGGCAGGGCGACTGAGGAGGGGGCGTCGGCCCCCAACGAGCCTCGGCCGGAGGCCGCGGCGGAGCCCGAAGGCGGCGAGCTGGGCGCCGAAGCGGTTGTCCCCGCAGCGGCCGCAGGGGTCTCGGATGCGTCCGTGATGGTCACGAGGATGGTGCCGACCGGGACGACCGCGCCGGAGTCGACGTGGATGCGCTCGACCTTGCCGGCGAACGGGGACGGGATCTCGGCGGTGGCTTTGTCGGTGATGACCTCGACGAGGGGGTC
>DASSMG010000026.1:0-16315 GCA_035688995.1 Actinomycetota bacterium | reverse complement strand
GGCTGGGGCCGCTGCGAGACCATCACCGACGGACGGCATCTACTGATCTACGCGCAGCGGACCGCGGACGACCGGATCGCTCTCGGCGGCCGGGGCGCGCCCTATCACTACGGTTCCTCGACCGACCCTCGACACGATCGGGATCGCGAGGTGTTCGACGCGCTGAGACACGTGCTCCGCGATCTCTTCCCGGCGGCTAGGGACGCCGCGATCACGCACGAATGGGGCGGCGCGCTCGGGGTCCCGCGGGACTGGTTCAGCTCGGTTGGCTTCGATCGCGATACGGGGATCGGATGGGCCGGCGGCTACGTCGGGGACGGTGTGGCCACGTCGAATCTCGCGGGTCGAACGCTCGCCGACCTAATCACGGGCGTTCAATCACCGCTGACCGTCCTCCCGTGGGTCAACCACCGGTCGAGAAGATGGGAGCCCGAACCGTTCCGGTGGGCGGAGGTGAACCTCGGGCTCAAGGCGATGGCTTACGCGGATCAGATCGAGGAACGTACTGGTCGACCAACTCGGCGCGGTGCCATCATCAAGCGAGTCATCGGGATCTGAAAGGCGAACACGTTGAGAGGGAACTCCATAGTCAGAGCGGCCGTTGCGACCGCCGTCCTCGCGGCCCTTTTCGTGCCGGTCTCGGCCGGCGGCGCCGAGCCGACCTACGTCACGCACGATTGCGTTAGCACCAGGATGGAACCGAGCCAGATCATGTTCGCCTGCGGCGATGGGGGGTTCTACGTCAAGCACCTGCACTGGTCGTCGTGGTACCGGATGCATGCGCACGGACGCGGTGTGTTCCACCTCAACGACTGCGACCCGTCTTGCGCCGGAGGGACGTTCCATTCTCGCCGGGGGACCTTGTCCCTGAGATACCGGCTGTGGTGCCCCGACGTGCATCGCTGGGTCTTCAAGCGGGCCAAGATCCGTTACGACCGACCCTTCCCGGGTCATCGTCGCAAGGAATCGTTCCGCTTGTACTGCCCGCTCTAGACCACTCGCATTCGGCGCTACCGTCGTCGGATGGATCTTCGACGGCGTCTGCGCGTCCTGATCGCGGTCGGAGTGGTGATCGGGGCGACCGCCTCGCCCGCGTGGGCGTGCGGGGGAATGGTCTCCGACAACGGAAGCGCCGAGTTGACGTCGATGACCGCGGCGCTGAGTTTCGACGGATCCCAGGAACGACTGCTCGTTCAGGTCGGCTTCGGAGGCGCTACGGGGGAATCGTTCGGATGGCTCATGCCCGTTCCGGCGGCGCCGGAGATAGAGCCGGCCGATGACTCCGTTCTCGATGCCGCCTTGACCGCAACCACACCACCCGTCCGAGACGACTACGTCCCGTCGCTGTTGCCCGGCCTGTGTGCCTGCGGCGGCGGGGGCGAAGGTGCGGCCGGCGGAGTCCAGCACCTCGGCACGACGGTCGTCGGGGACGTGAGGTTCGACACGATCGCCGGTCGGGCCGGCGCGCTGTCTACCTACCTGGACAACCACAACTTCGAGCTCGATGCGCACCAGCGCGACGCGGTCACCGATTACGTCAGGCGCGGATGGGTGTTCGTCACAGGCACGGTCGCGGACGGAGCTCCGGCGGCGGGACGCATCACTCCCGTCCTGTTCACGTTCCAGACAGACGAGGCCGTCTATCCGTTGGAGATGGCGGGTGACGACGCGCACCCCGGAGACGTTGCGATGGACGTGATCACCGTGACCCCGTACCGCCCGACATCGACGACCTACGACGAGCATGTGCTTCGACCCGACCCGGACGGCGCCTTCGTGACCGGCATGGACAGCCTCGGTCTCGTGTACTCGGCTCCGGTGACCGACGAGCAAAGACGTGCACTCGCTCCATTGACCGGGGGAACCCATGCCTGGCTGAGCCGCTATCGGGCGAACTGGTCCCTCGGGGCCTTGACCGACGACCTCGTTCTCGCCGAGGGCCCCTCGACCAGGATCGACTACGTATCGCTGCTCGCGTCGTATCGGAGCGATGCCCGGTGGGTGAACGTCGGCCGCTTCGCGTTCGCCTACTCGATGCTGTTGTTTCTCGTCCTGGGGATCGGGGGCGTGATGGTGATCCTGGTGGGCCTCGCACGCAACGGATTCAAGCGCCGCGTCTGATCCTTAAGTCGCTCCCGTGACTCCGGTCAGGACGCGCATGTAGGTCTGGAGATAGGGCGCGTAGCCGGCCACGATCAGCAGCAGTAGGGCCGCGGCCACGTTCGGAGCAGGGACTTTCGCGGCGAGGCACGCCCGACGAACACGCAGAGCGGTGGTGGCGCAGCTCACCAGCGCGGGAACTACCAGGAGCGCCCCCCAGGAAACGGCGAGCCCACTCAACGCGGGGCGCACGGGCTGCCCGTGGTCCCGAAGGATCTCGTTCGTCCGGTAGTGCCAGTAGATCGCGTACGCGCCGATCGTCACGATCGACAGGACGAACACGGTTGCCGGATGAGCGGTCGCGCGCGGGGTCGTTTCCATCATCGAGACCCTAGCGGCCGACCGCCGACACGCACGACAGGCCCCCGTTCCCCAGGCTTCCGGTGCGGAGATCCCGGTTCCCGACGCGGCGGTCTCGGACGCTGCGGCCCTCGATACGGCGGGGCCCGAGACGGCGGTAGCCCGAACTTCGGTCGCCTGAGACCGCTCGCCGGCACCCCGCACCGCACCTTCTTTCAGCTACAAGGTCTTCTCCGACAATGCCTGACTTTTGTCAGGCACTTGCCTGACTCTGGTCAGGCACCCGTTCAGCGCGACACCCCGCCGATCCCGCCGTGGAGCGATATCGGTGGGACCAGGTCACCGACCAACTCTCGGTGCCACCATCCGTGGCCGGCGCGCCTCTCGCGACGAGTTGTGAATCGGTAGACGTATCGACGCGCTCGCACGAAGGTGGGCGCTTCGTCGAAGGGGGCGGCACGTAGCAAGCGCAACGTCGCGGCATCGTTCTCCAACAACTGTTTCAGAAACGTCGTGAACCATCGGCCCGCGTAGCTCGGCGAGATAGCGACGAACCACATCAGCCAGTCGAGTCTCAGGTGATACGGGGCGATCTGAGGCGGGCGGCGGTGTAGGTCGGTCGGTTTGCCCTTGAACTCGTACGGCCTCCACTCGGTATCCGGTGTCACCACCTCGTCGATCGTCGCTTCGACGACGATCTCGTAACGGGTGCGCGTGACGCTACCGAAGGCGCCGTAGGTGTTCACGAGATGCAGGGGATTGAAGCTCGCGTTCATCGCTTGAGCGCGGCCGAGCATGTTGCGCAGCGGCCAGTAGCTCATCACGGCGATCGCCGTCGCGAGGACCAGTGTGACGACCGCGTGCCAGGTCGCGACGGATGGCTCTGGGCTCGGGGCATCGATCGGTAGCAGCGCGGCGAACGTGCGGTCGTCGATGGCCGAGAACCCGAGAACGATCGTGATGGTGTTCAGCCACGAGAAGTTGCCGCTCAGCAGCAACCAGGACTGAGTGACGACGACGATCCCCCCGGCCATCGACGCGACCGGCTGGGGCGCGAACAGCGCGAACGGTACGACGAGTTGCGCGAAGTGGTTGGCCGCGACCTCGATCTTGTGGGCGGCCTTCGGAAGGTGGTGGAAGTACGCGCTGAGCGCGTTCGGCATCGGTTGCGTTTCGTGGTGGTAGTAGAGACACGTCAGGTCGCGCCAGCAGCGGTCGCCGCGCATCTTGATCAGCCCGGCACCGAACTCGAGGCGGAAGAGCACCCAGCGGAACGCGATCAGGATCGGCCACGACGTTCCGGCCGAGTGAGGGCCGAGGAACGCGACCAGGAAGCCGACCTCGAGAAGCAGCGATTCCCACCCGAAGCCGTAGAAGATCTGTCCGACGTTGACGATCGATTCGTAGAGCACCCATAACAGGAGCCACCCGACCATCCAGGCCCACGTCGGGACCGCGTCGAGCAGACCCACGAGCGCAATCGCCGAGACCACCATCCCCGTCCACGCGATCGCACGAAGCATCCGGTCCGAGTAATGGCGGTGGAAGAGGCTCGGGGCGTGTCGGAAGGGGACGATCTCGACGTAGCGCGTCACCGGTAGGAGGCCGTTGTCCCCGAGCAGGGCGGGGAACTGGTTGTGAGCAACGGCGAAGGCGATCAGGTAGACGAGCGCGACACCACGAGCCACCACGAGGTGGGCGATCGAATAATCGCCGGCCGCCACCCAGTCCACCCGCGAGTCCTACCCCAAACGGAGCGTTTGTCGTCGTGGGCGAGCGGGACATCTTGCCTCGCAGCCGCCGTAGTCTCACTGTCTATGACGTTCGCGTCGACGCTCGGCGAGCTCCGCGCGGCGGGTTATCCCGACCGTTCTGTCAAAGACGAACTCCGTTCGAACCTGCTCGCGCGACTGAGATCGGGCGAGCGGCTGTTCCCCGCGATCGTCGGGTACGAGGATTCCGTCATCCCCGCGATCGAGCGCGCCGTGCTGGCGGGTCACGACATCATCGTGCTGGGCGAACGCGGCCAGGCCAAGAGTCGGATGATGCGCTACCTAGTCGAACTCCTCGACGAGCAGATCCCCGTCATCACCGGTTGCGAGGTGCACGACCATCCGTACCATCCGATCTGCGCGCGGTGCCGTGATCTCGTTTCCGTCGAGGGCGATGCCACTCCTGTCTCGTGGATCGGCCGCGACCTTCGTTACTCCGAGAAGCTCGCCACCCCGGACGTGTCGGTTGCCGACCTGATCGGAGACGTCGATCCGATCCGGGTGGCCGAGGGCCGATACCTCGGCGACGAGCTGACGATCCATTACGGCCTGGTGCCGCGGACGAACCGGGGAATCCTCGCTCTGAACGAGCTTCCCGATCTTCCGGAACGCATCCAGGTCGCGTTGCTGAACATCCTGGAAGAGCGGGACATCCAGATCCGCGGCTACAAGATCCGGCTCCCTCTCGACCTCATGTTGATCGCGTCGGCGAACCCCGAGGACTACACCCACCGCGGCCGCATCATCACGCCGCTGAAGGATCGTTTCGGAACTCAGGTGCGCACGCACTATCCGCAGCGCATCGAGGACGAGATCGCGATCATGGATCAAGAGGCGCGGCCGGCCCCCGAGGGGATCGCGGTTCACGTCCCGCACTATCTGAAGGAAGTGCTCGCCGCGTTCGCGGCCGAACTGCGATCGAGCTCCCAGGTCAACCAGCGCAGCGGGGTCTCGGTTCGTTTTTCGATCGGCGCGCTCGAAACGGTCGTCGCGTCCGCGTTGAGGCGTGCGGTGTTGAACGGTGAACCCGAAGCGGTGCCTCGACCTTCCGACCTCTACGCGGTGATCGAAGGATCGTTGGGACGCATCGAGTTCGACACCCTCGAGGAGGGACGCGAGCCCGACATCCTCGAGCGTGCCCTCAAAGACTCGGTGCTGCAGGTGTGGCAGCGCAGCCTCGCGGGGGAGGACTTCGGCCCGCTTCTCCAGTCTTTCGAGAACGGGCTCCGGATCGAAACGACCGACGTGATGGGCGCGAACGAGTTCCTGCGCCAGTTCGCAACCGACGAGATCGCGGGCTCGATCCAGCGACTCCAGCAACGTCTCGGCGTCGAGGAGATCACGTCCCCGTCGCGCGCGTCGGCTCTCGAGTTCTGTCTCGAAGGTCTTCATCTGACGAAGCGGCTCAACAAGACGGGACCGCGGGGGTCGGGTCGCGTCCGTTTCGCGGCACGCGGAGCGTGAGAGCCCACTTCTCACGCTGGGACGGGTCCCAGGACCCGTTCGGTTCCGACGTCGACGTCGGCGCGGTTCTCGACGAGATCTCCGACGAGCTTCTGTCCGGATACGGGCTCGACTGGTCGCTTCGCGAGCTGCAGCGCCGAGGCATGACGGGACGGAGCGGGCTCGACGATCTCCTTCGCCGACTGCGCGAGCGCCGTGAGCAGTTGGCCGAGTCGGCGAACCTCGCCGGCCCCCTTCAGGAGGTGAAGCAGGCCCTCGACGAGATCGTCGGCTTGGAGCGCGCCACTCTGGCGGCCGACACCTCGGACGATGCGCGCATGAAGGAGATGGCGCTCGACATGTTGCCGGGGCACCCCGCGGGGGCCTTGCGTGAGCTCGACAACTACGACTTCTCTTCGGGCGAGGCCAAGGCACGCTTCGAGGCCCTCAAGGAGAAGCTGAAGCGCGACGTGTTGAACTCCTATTTCAAGAACATGGCCGGCGCGATGCGCGACATCACGCCGGAAGACGTCGCTCGCATCAAGGACATGCTCGCCGAGCTGAACGAGATGCTCGCGGCCCGGGAGCGCGGCGACGATTACGACTTCGAGGGCTTCATGTCGCGTTACGGAGACATGTTTCCCGAGAACCCGAAGGATCTGGACGAGCTGCTCGAGGTGATGGCGCGGCGCATGGCGGCGATGAGCCGCCTGATGGCGAGCCTCACTCCGGAGCAACGTCGTGAGTTGGCGGAACTGGCGAACGCACTTCTGGACGACATGGACCTTGCGTGGCAGCTCGATCAACTGGGCAACAGCCTGCGGGAGCTGATGCCGCAACTCCCGTGGGACGAGGCGAGCGACCTCTACGGCGACGACATGATGCCGATGAGCTCGGCCGTCGATGCGATCGAGCGGCTGTCCGAGATGGAGGAACTCGAGGACACGCTCCGGATGGACTACGCCGGTGCAACGCTCGAAGACATCGACGAGGAGAAGCTGCGCCGGTCGCTCGACGAAGACGCCGTCGAGGATCTGCGGTGGCTGAAGGAGATCGAGAAGGCCCTCGAGAAGGCCGGTCTCGTGAAACGCAGCGGACGCCTCGAGCTCACCGCCAAAGGCGCACGGCTGATCGGCGAGCGGTCGCTTACCCAGATTCTCGAGCGGATCAGGCGCGAGCCGACTCACCGTGCCTCCGGGGGCCAGGCGGAACCGACCGGACAGACGAGACGGTGGAGCTTCGGCGACCAGGATCCGATCTCGGTCGAGAAGACCGTTTACAACGCGGTCCTTCGCAGTGGACCGACGGGGTCGGTGAAGCTGAAGCCGGAAGACTTCGAGGTCACCGAAACCGAGTCGCGCCCGCGCACGGCCACCGCGCTGTTGCTCGACCTCTCGCTGTCGATGCCGCTCCGGGGCCATTGGATCTATGCGAAACGGATGGCCCTCGCGCTGCAGGCGCTGATCGATTCGAAGTATCCGCAGGATGCGCTGTACCTCATCGGGTTCTCCGATTTCGCTCGCCGCATGGATGCGGTCGATCTCGCGACGGTTGGATGGGAGCACGTGCAGGGCACGAACATGGAGCACGCGTTCATCCTGGCGCGCCGCGCCCTCGCGGAGGACCGCCGGGCCATCAAGCAGGTCATCATGGTCACCGACGGCGAGCCGACTGCGCATCTCGAGAACGGCTACGCGATGTTCTCGTGGCCCCCGGTACCGGAGACGCTCGAGCGCACACTGCGTGAGGCGATGCGGCTGGCCCGTTCGAACATCGCGATCAACGTGTTCATGCTCGAGGACTCGCCCGGTCTCAAGTCGTTCACCGACAAGCTCGCGCGCCTGACCGGTGGCGAGGTCTTCCGCGCCGAGAGCTCCGGCATCACCGACGCGGTGATCGACAACTACGAGCGGGCGCAGCGAGCGATCTGGGGAGCCTGGTAGCTACAGCTCCGTGATCGTCCCGGAGCAGGTGCGATGACCGTAGGTACCAACGTCTTCGTCGTCATGGAAGGTGATCGTCGCTTTTCCGTCGGCGTCTGTGGTCATAGTGGCGTCGTCACAATCGGGGAAACCGGAGACGTCCCATGGGGCATCCGTTATCGGCGAGGACCCATTCTCACAAACGGCGTCCGGATCCTCCTTCGTCGTGATTCCAGTCCCGCTCAGGGTCGCGTGCTCGGGGAATACCTGGATAGCTTGCAGGGTCTCGCCGACGAAAAACGTCCACGCCGATAGGGGAGGGCCCGAGGCGGTCCCGGACGTTTCGTAGTCGTAACGGCAATGACCGCTGTCATCGAAACCGTGCGTCGAGCCGGTGAGCGACATCGTCGTTCCGTCATCGACCCAGCCGAAAGTGCCATCGGGATCCGATCTCGCGGCGAAATGCATCGTCACGTCCGACACGACGTGGTGCTCGCCGGTTCCGCCGGCCCAGATGGATGTGTTGTTGTCGTACGTGTAGTGGTAGGTGATGTCGCCTGCGAACCTGCGATGACACATGTCGGACGCGGTGAGCGTCGTGCCCTTCAGGGAAGTTTCGTTGTTCATGTCGATGCTGCTCGAGGAATAGATCAGGACGACTTTCGACACGTCTTCCTTGGGGTTCTCCCGACAGAGCGTCTTCTCACCGGTCCAGGTCTGGCGTTCCCACTTCCCGTCGACCTCGAGGAGCGCCTGCACCTTCGTCCCTGCGCCGGACGGCGGGTGTTCGAACTTGAATTCGCGCACCGAGGGATCGCTGAAGTCGTACTCGTCGTACCACGCGTCGAGCCAGAAGAGCTCGTCTGCGCCCGGGTGGAACTGCTTCTGGTGCTTGCCAGCGTCGATGGTCACCGCGGTCGTCTGTGGTTGGACCCGATCGGCGATGCCGTCCCACGTCTCGTAGTCGTTGAACGGATCGCGGTTCCAGTTCTTCACGACGAAGTCGGCCCATAGATCGCCGAGTCCACCTAGAGCGTCACTCATGGCTTTGAGCGAACCGCCCGCGATGTTGTCGTAGGTCGCCTTGATCGTTGCCGCCGCGTTGCCCTGAGTGTGCTGGAGGAAGAACCACCAGATGTAGGCCCCGTAAAGATGACCGATGCCATTCGGCGCGGCGTTCAGTGGGGCCGCAGGGCGACCCAACACGTTGGCGATGAACTGATGCTCGATGTTCATCTCCGGATAGATGTAGTCGATGATCCAGGTCGCCGTCGCTTCCGACATCCAATGGTCGTAGTCCTGGTAGAACGATCGACACGCGTCGACCGAATAGTTGGACTGGATGGCGTGGAAGAGCTCGTGCGCCACGATGCCCGCGTTCATCCCAGAGAACCGGTTGAGCATGACGAAGGTCTTCTGCGGGCACGTGGTCGCGTCATCGGCGATGTACGGGATCGTCTGACCCTGCATGCCCAGAGGGCCGAACCCATCGCGGCCGTCGGCGATCACTATGTCGATGTTGTCGCTGCCGCCTCGACACCAGACCGCCGAGCTACCCCCGTCTTGGGGCGGCGACCCCATGCCGACGTCCTGCAGCTTCGACCAGATCGTCGCATCGATCTCGTTGTTGATCGCGGTCGCGTAGTCCTGTACTTCGGGGTCGTCGTACCAGATGCGGGCGTGGGCGCCGTCGATGTAGGACCAGTCTTCCTGCAAGACGGCTGTCTGGCAGGGATCCGTGAACGCTGCTGCCGTCACGTCGCCCGTGCTGCCGGCAGCCGGCGCGTTCATCCAGCTCGTGTCGTACATCGGAGGAACGAAGAATGGCGCCAGCGTTTGCTGGGCTTCCGGCGACAGCGTCTGCCACTCGGCGGCGATCTCGGCGAGCGCGTCGCTGTCGATTGCGCCCGAGTTGTCGGCGGCATAGCGGCTCGGGAGTCGAGGATCCCCGAAGATCGCAAACGCGTCGTAGGTCAAGGCGGTCTCGTGGGTGATCGCGCCGGACTGCTCCGCGGCGTCGATCAGATCGAAACTGGTCGGTGGGGGTGTGATGTCGGTCGTCGCGCTCGTGGCGGTGCAGTTGTTGCGCTCGTTGCTCTCCGCGATCTTCTTCTTGCCATCGGCACAGGCGACGACGTAGTAGGCACCCGGTGTAGTCGTGTCCGGAACCGTGACCCGCGTGGTTCCGCCAGAACTCTTACCCGCACCGAGAGACGACACCGACCGAGTGGCCCGAAGCTTGAGGTCGTCCGAACTCGCTCTCCGGTCAGTGGAGAGACGGTAGGTGACCGTCGACGCGCCGGCCTTGGCGGTGCCCTTGTTCTTGACGACGTCGCGAACCGACAGCCTGCCGCCCACGCTTCCGCTCGCCGGTGCAGTGGTCCGAGTCACGACTAGATCCGGCTTGCCCCCCGCCGACGCGGTGGTCGGAAGAAGCAGAGCAAGGAGGAGCGGCAGCGATGCGATCGCTGCGGCCCGCGTTACTGGTGGTCGCCCGCGCATGGGCCAAGTAACTCAAAACGGAATTACCGCCGCAATGGCCCTTACGGACTATTACGCGCTACCTGTGCCTATTCGCAGTTGAGGACGGTCTCGGCGTCGCAGACGTCCGTGCCGTCGCCTCCGTCAGCGTAGTCCTCGTCGAGATATCCCTCGAGCGTGTCGTTACCGCCGTAGCCGTAGAGGGTGTCGTTGCCCTCGAAGCCCTGCAGGTCGTTGTCGTTGTCGTCGCCGGTCAGGTAGTCGTCGTAGATGCTGCCGACGACGTTCTCGATCCCGGTGATCGTGTCGCTGCCCGTTCCGGTTGCGGTTCCGGCGAGGAGGTTCACGACCTGCGGCTTCGGCCCGTCCATCTGGGCCCAGTCGTTGCCCGATCCACCGTCGAACGTGTCGGCCTTGGGGCTCCAGAACAGGCGGTCGTCTCCGACGCCGCCCTTGAGCACGTCTTGACCATCGCGGCCGAGCGCACCCCATCCCGCGAGGTAGTCGTCGCCGGCGCGACCGACCAACAGGTCGCTGCCGGGACCGCCGGCGAGGTCGTCGAACGCCGCCGAACCCTTGATCACGTCGTCGTGGGAGGAGCCGATTACCGAGGTCACGCCGTTGAGGCGATCCGTTCCCCATCCGGTCGCGGTGCCCCGCTCGACGTCGACGTGGATCCCGCGAGGTGCCCCGTCGAAGCGCGCGCTCCCGTGCACGAAGAGGTCGTCGCCCGACCCGCCGTTCGATTGACCGCCTTGCGGGTTGAGCTTGTCGTCTCCGGGTCCGCCGAACAGCGAGTCGGTTCCCGAACCTCCGCAGATCAGATCGTTGCCGCCGAGCCCGAAGATGTTGTCGAAGCCGCCCTTGCCCACGATCACGTCGTTACCGGGAGTGCCGCGCAGGTTCGAGTTGTCGCCGTCCGTGCCGACGATCGTGGCCGGGCGTCCGAGGCACATCACACCGGCGTGGGCCGGCGCGGCCGGAACGAGCGCCGCGAGCAACAGAGCAACGAAGGTGATGCGAGAGAGACGTCGAGGCACGGGCGCACCTTTCTGATGGAGCGGACGAGTTTGGGAAGTTTGCCCTAAGTAGCGACGGCGTGACGGCCGAACTTCTTGAGCAGATGCACGAAACAACCGATCGGAGGGGGCCCATCCCGGGCCCGACCCCTAATCCCGGGGGGTGCCGTCGGGCTCGTAGCGCTCTTTGATCTCGCTCGGGGTGAGCCGGGACTCGAAGTGCATCGGGTCGGGCCGGCTGAAGTCCCCGCCCCACGCACCGCCCTCCTCGACCCACTTGTCCACGACCGCTTGGGGCATGTCGCCCTCGGTCCCGAGCACGTTCGAAAGCGCGTTGATGTCGAGCGCGAGTCCCCACGCGTGCATCGACTTCGAATCGGCGCCGCGCACGTCGCGGTTGTTGTAGCTCCAGTCGTCGTGCACGGAGGTGATCGCCGCCGCGTACTCGGGCGCCTCCTGCTCGAAGATCTGCGCAAGACGGAGGAAGTGCGGAGCGACCGCCTTGTTCACGTACATCGGTTCGCCGTCGAAGTCGATCTCGACGATGTGGCGGTCGCGGTACTTCGGCGCGTCGGGGTTCCCGTAATAGTGAGTCGCCCACGGCACCGAGCCGGCGATCTCCCACGGCTTCAGCTTGTGGTCGCGCGCGAAGAGGAACACTCCCGCCGCGAGCGCGGCAACGACCAGCGCGCCGGCCACGAGCCTTCGTCTTCGTATGCGAGGAGATGCCATTTCCGTCCTTGGTTGCGATGCGAGCGCTCCTATACTCCGCCGGTGCCGGACCTAACGAACAAGATCGCCTTGGTTACCGGCGCGGCCTCAGGGATGGGTGCCGCGTGTGCCCGTGAGCTGCATGCATGCGGGGCTTCCGTGGTCGTTGCCGATCTCGACGCCGACGGTGCTGCCGCCACGGCGGCGGAACTCGGTGGGAAGTCGATCGAGGGTGACATCTCGGATTCCAGTTTCGGCGAGCGCGCGGTCGCATTCGCGGTAGAGACTCACGGACGCCTCGACATCCTTGTCAACGCCGCGGGAGTGATGGCGCGCAAGGCCGCACTCGATACCGACGACGAGGTGTGGGAGCGCGTCACCAAGGTGAACCTCGACGGCACGTTCTACATGTGCCGCGCCGCATTGCGACAGATGAAGCAGCAAGGCGCGGGAGCGATCGTGAACTTCAGCTCGATCTGGGGATTGTGGGCGGGGCCCAATTCGGCCGCCTACTCGGCATCGAAGGGCGGCGTCTCCGTTCTGACCCGGGCCCTCGCGCTCGACCACGCGCGCGACAACGTCCGGGTCAACGCGGTGCTCCCCGGCGACGTCGACACTCCTTTATTGCGGGCCGGAGGCCGGGAGCGTCCTCTCACCGACGAGGAGATTGCTCGCATGGGCGACTCGATCCCGCTCGGTCGTGTCGCTCAACCGGAGGAGATCGCTAGGGTCGTCGCGTTCCTCGCGTCCGACGATGCGTCGTACGTGACGGGGGTTCTGCTTCCCGTGGACGGGGGCTACACCGCGCAGTAGTCAGTCGATGCGGTAACGCTCGAGCGCATCGGTATCGAGCGTGACGCCGAGACCCGGGCCGTGCGGCACCAGCATGTCGCCGCCCTTGATCGTCAGTGGTTCCTCGATCAGGTCGTCCGTCATGAGGTGACTGCAGGTATAGAAGTCGCTGCCGTAGGTGACCGCGGGCGACGAGCAGGCGAAATGCAAGCTAGCGGCGATCCCGATGCCCGACTCCCACATCGCCCCCGCGTAGCAGGGGACCGCGGCCGCTTCGCACACCGCGGCGAGCTTCTTCGAGCGCAGGATCCCGCCGAGCTTGGCGAGCTTGATGCTCACGATGTCGGCGGCGTGGCGGGCGACCACCGTGAAGCCCTGCTCCAGGCCCATGACGCTCTCGTCCGCCATGACCGGAGTGTCGAGTGCGCCGGTGATCCGAGCGAGGCCGTCGACGTCCCACCCCTTGACCGGTTGCTCGATAAAGGTCGGCGAGTAGTCCTCGAGCTTGCGGCACAGTGCTATCGCGCGCTCGGCGCGACCGCCCTGGTTGAAGTCGATCCGCATGTCGAAGTCGTCGCCGACGCGCTCGCGGATCGCCGCGATTCGCTCGACCTCGGCGCGCTCGTCCAGCACACCGGTTTTGATCTTGAGCACGTCGAAGCCCTCGTCGATCAGCCACCCGATCTCGGCGAGGTCGTCGTCGACGTTCTGGTTCGCGACCGAATAGCTCAGGTCGACGCGGTCGCGAACGAGCCCGCCGAGCAGCTCGTAGACCGGACGACCGAGCGCCTTACCGGCCGCGTCCCACGCCGCGATCTCGATCCCCGTCTTCGCACACGACATGCCGTGTTGCGTCGCGTTCATCGTTGCGACCAGAGACTCGATGTCGAGCGGTGACGCGCCGAGCAACGCCGGCGCGAGGTAGCGATCGATCGTTGCCTTGATCGCGTGGGCGTTCTCGATGAACACCGGCCACGGCGACGCTTCGCCGACGCCCTCGATGCCCTCGTCGGTTGCGAGACGCACGATCACGTTCTCGACTGCGTCCAGGGCACCGACGCCGAGCTTGCCGGGGTGACGGATCGGGGGCCGGACGATCGTGGTCTCGATGCCGGTGATCTTCATGACGCGATGCTAGAGCGGCAACTCGGTACCGATACCGCGCTCACGCGCCGCCTCGTAGATCTCCTTGGCGACGGCGACGTCCTCGACCGCGACGCCCATATTCATCGTGATGATGGTCTGGGACTCGTCGCTGCGACCGGGATGGAGTCCCGCAGCAATCGCTCCCAGTTCCCCGTCGGGGGCCGGGGCCCCCACGAAGTATCCGGACTCCTTTATGTGTTCGATCTGGCCGAGGTCGTCGGTGAACAGCAGGTCGGCCGCCGCGAACGCTTCCGGCTTCCAGTAGCAGTCGTAGTCGAGCGTGACGCCGAGCGCGCCGGGCTTGAGCCATCCGGGCTCGATCGTGCGCGGTTGGTCCACCTCGATCGGTCCGGCCGTGACGACGACGTCGCCGGCTTCAACCGCAGCGCGGGCACCATCCACGATGGTCGCCTCTAGACCTGCTTCTCTAACGACCTCTGCGTATCGAGCGGCCGCGTCCTGATCGATGTCGAAGCACACGACCTCGGCGAGCTTGGGCATAACGCGCCTGAAAGCCTCGAGGTGGCTGCGCGCCTGAACCCCGCACCCGAGGATCGAGAACCTCGTCGCGCCGGGCCGCGCCAGGTGTTTCACCGCGACCGCAGATTCCGCCGCGGTGCGTTGTTGCGTGAGCCAAGTCGAATCCATCACCGCGCGCACGAGACCCGTTTCGAGGTCGTTGAGGAACAGCATCCCGGTCAGATAGGGGAGGCCGTGCGCCGCGTTCTCGCTCGATCCGCTCTGCCATTTCATCGCCGCGTAGCCGAGGCTCGGGATGAGACTCGACATGCCCCCGAACCAGCGCGTCGGACGCGGCTCCATCCAGTGCTTGGCCGGCATCTGGACGCGACCGTGCGCTTTCTCGACCAGGGCGGCCTCGACGACTTCGATGATCTTCTCCATCGGGAGCCCGACGCGCTCCACCGACGCGCGATCGAGATAGAGAGTCGTGGGGGTCACCGCCGGAGCGTACCCACTCCCCTTGTGAAGCCGGACGCGGTGTGCCACCGTTTTCACCGACACGAGACGGCGGAGGAACTCAGATGGACATAGAACCCCCTAAAGGCCAGGGCGCGCGAGTGCAACGGACCAAGTGGCACGATCCCGCCCACCCTGCTGAGATCGCCGACCTCCAGCGCCATCTCGATTTCGAGTTGTCGGAGTCGACGCGCGCGGTGCTGGCCGCGCCGACCGCGACCGAAAGGCACTTGCTCGGTCGCTTTCACGTCGTCGACGAGAGCTACATCTGGGGTGTCGTTCCGATCCCCCGGGTCGTGCGCGACCAGGATCGCGTCGACTACGTCGAGGTCGACATCCTCATGAGCGAGAACGCCTTCGTGACGGTTCGCAAGGCCCACGAGCGAGCGGGCCAGTTCGAGCCGTCGATCCTCTCGGAGATGTTCCGCGATCGCACGGGCCCGTCTTCGGGCGAGATGTTCTATCGGTTCATGGAAGACGTCGCCGCTGCGTACCTCGAGCTCATGAACGGGTTGATGGACGAGATCGACGAGCTCGAGGAGGTCATCGCCGAGGGCAAGGCGTCTCCGGACCGCATCCACGGCCGCTACTCAGGTCTGCGCAAGGACCTGCTGCAAGCGCGCCGACAGGTCACACCGCTACTGAACTCGCTCGCTGCGATCGACGACGAACGCATCGACATCGCGGACCGGATCTTCCCGGAGGAGGCCGAGGACCTCGTTCGCAAGGTCAAGGACGATCTGATGGGTGTGTCGCAATCGATCCCGCTGGTGGCAGACCTTCTCAGCGGCGTGCGCGACTTCCACCAGGGGGTCATCTCACAGAAACAGAACGAACGGATGGAGAAGCTCACGATCATCGCTTCGCTCTTGCTCGTGCCGACGTTGATCGTCGGCGTCTACGGACAGAACTTCGATCGGATGCCGGAACTGCACTGGACCGACGGGTACGCGTTCTCGTGGTTCTTGATTGCAGTGACGACGGTCATTCAGCTGGTGATCTTCTGGCGACTCGGGTGGCTCGGGAAGAAGAGATCGACTCCGAAAGCCGGCGTGAAAGACATCGGTTCGGTGCTCGACGAGCGGGACGACGCGTCCTAGCCGTTTCTTGAGTCGAGGATTCGATCGCCGTCACCACTTTCCGTCCGTTACAGGCTTCGGACCGAGCTTCACAATCTGATCGTTGCCCACCCCGACGGTGGAGTCGTCTTGCTGTGAGCCGAATCTTTTCTCGGCGTCGATCTCCCTGACGGTCTTCACCTCACCGAGGACGTCGGCCCCCCGCGATGTCACTCTTGTGTTCGTCGTAGAGGTCGAACCAAGGCAGGCCGTGTTCGGAGTAAAGCGACGCGCTCACGGGGGTGGCCGGTGGCTCTTCGCCGGTGATGTCGCGCCAGACCATGGAGTTGGCGATGTGAACGAACACGCGCGTCGGATTGTCGAAGTCCCAGCTATCGATGCCGATCTCGTCCTCGTAGATCTTCTGGCGCATGCGTCCGCCCGCACCGAGCCCCATGTCGATCGACATCGCTTTCATCGGGCCACGGTTGTCGAAGTAAAGGCTGGAGCTTCCTGCCCTCCGGTATCTCTCG
>DASSMG010000025.1:0-13489 GCA_035688995.1 Actinomycetota bacterium | reverse complement strand
GGTCCGTCCCGGTTGGGCCCACGCGGCGATCGCGGATGAGATCGAATCGCTGCCCGCGTCGTCGACGTTCGCGTACGGCTCGTCGAGCAGCAGCAGATCCGGGTCGTGCAGCAGCGCACGCGCGACCGATGCTCGCCGCTTCTGGCCGGCGGACAACGATGCCGCGCGCGTTCCCGCCGCGCGGGTGAGATCGAGGGCTTCGATAAGCATCTCGACACGTTCCGTAGGTGCGTCGAACAAGCGGGAGAACAGAACTAGGTTCTCTTCGACCGTCAGCCGCGGGTACAAGCCCGAGGTGTGACCCGAGTACCCGAGTCGGGCGCGATCTTCGGGCGTGCTGGTCCGCGTGCTTCGACCATCGATCGTGACTTCGCCCCGAAGGGGAGTTACGAGTCCGGCGATCGCGCGCAGCAACGTCGACTTGCCGGAACCATTAGGACCAAACACACCCGTGACCCCCGCGCCGATCTCGACGTCGACGGAGTCGAGCGCCAAGGTCTTGCCGAATGCAACCGTGACGTCGTCGAAGCGGATCATCGGCCGGCGCGCTCCAGTTGCGTCTTGAGAGCGGCTCGTCGCTGCGTCCATTCGGCTTCGTCGACGAGGCCCTGGTCGTGCTCGAGGTCCAAGCGCGCGATGGCGGCGATCAGAGGTTCGCGACGATCCGGTTGCGGCTCGTCGTCCCCGGGGACCGCATCCTTGTTCCTACGGCCGCGCCACCTCATCGCGAGCGCGATCAGCGCGACGAGCAGGAGGACCCCGGCAGCCGCAAGGGCGAAGCTCCACCACGGAGGAGCGCCGCGAGCCGTGACCACGATCTGGACCTCGTCGCCCGCATCTGCACCGTCGGCCACCGAATACTTCGCGTAGTCCTTGCCCTTGAGCTCGAGCGAACCGTCCCGCGTGAGCCGGTTGCTCTCCACATCGAGTCCGCGCTCCGCGAACAACGACATCTCCGCGGTCGGATAGAGAGCGGTGCGCGACATCGTGTATCGCCCTGCTGTGCCTTCGAGCGCGTAAGAGAAAGTGATGCTCGTCCCGTCAGGGTCGGGAGGTATCGCGACGGTCAGTCCGACACCGAAGTCGGTTCGTACCAAACGGGGGATGTCGATGCTTGCGTTCTCGACGCGCACGCCGGTGGCGCTCGGCGGGATCGCGATGCCGAAGGTCGGTGCCGTACTCGAGTCGGTTGCTCCTCGGCCTATGTAGGCCTTCGCGGAGTGGTTCAGGATCGTCAGAGATTCGATAACGCCAATGCCTTTCTCGGTGCTCACGACGAAGAGGTCGTCACGCGTGACGAGGATCGCGTCGGGTTCGGTTGTCGTCGGCCACACCCTCAGCGTCGTGTCGATCACCGGCGGTCGGGTCGTGTCGCTGGGGATGGTGAACGGGCGGCCCGGGAACAGACCACCGTCGAAGGTTCCGTCGATCGCATAGATCCAGTCACCGGTTGGAAGACCGCCGAAACGGTAGGAGCCATCGGAGCCCGTGCGTACGCGGCGGTGGATCTCGTCCCCGTCTTTCGCGACGCCGGACAAGGCGATGTCGACGCCACCTTGTGGCTTGTGTGTCACCGCGTTCTCAACGTGTCCCGTGACGACTCCGCGCGATGCCGCTTGCGCGGGGATCGGGACGAGTGTCGAAACGAGAAACGCCGCTACAACGGCGCGCCGCATCGATCGCACGTCGACGAGGACGCCGTCTTGAGTGCCCCACAGTTCGCACAACTGAGTTCCGCACGCGCCGCGGCGATCTCGCGCTCGAGCTCGTCGTCGACGTCGTGACTCGTCTGCATCTCGTCCAGGCGCTGCAACGCATCGAGGGCTTCTCGCTCGTACATGTCCTTGAGCATCGCGAAGTCGGCCGGCGCGAGTTTCCCCGCGGCGGCCTCCTCGTCGAGGTCGAGGATCCCCGTCAGCGCCGTGCGCTTCTGATCCGCAGCCGCCTCCACCTCGTCGGAGCGGGTGGGCTCGATCACCACCTGCGCGCCACGGCGCAGCGGGGCGGCCACGTAGGCGACGGCGAGACAGGCGAGAGCTGCGATGACGATCCCGGCGATCACGAAAGGTCCTCTCTCAGGGTCCCCAGTTCCTGTTCCAGACGCATCCGATCCTCACCCGATAGTGGCGGGCCCGTCGGTTGCGGTTGACGCACCCACTTCTTGACCAGCAGTCCCGCAGCAGCGATCCCCAGAAGCAGGAGGGCGGCCGGAAGGACCCACGCGACTAGTCCGAGACCTTCGGTCGGCGGTGTTGCGTCGATGCGCGCTCCGTACTGCCGGCGTAGCTCGGCCATGATCCGGGATTCGCTCCATCCCTGTCGGGCCCACCCTTCGATGCGCTCGCGTAGTCGTGCTGCGGCGGTTGACGGGCAGTCGTGCAACGTCACGCCTTTGCAGAAGGGCGACATGATGTTCTGCGACACGTCGTTGGCCACGTCCTCGGGTGACGCGAGCGCAGGCGCGGCAACCAGCGCCACGAGTGCGACCGTGACGAACGCGACCTTCATCGTGTCGCCGCCACCGGTTCTGCAACCCTGGTTCGTGTCGAGGCCATGCCGGCAACGGGGAGGCGACCGGACAGGATCACGCCCATCCCGAGCAACATCACAACGGCCCCCGCCCAGATCCACCACGTCAAGGGATTGACGAACGCGCGTACCGACGCGGCGCCGTCGGGATCGATCGTTGTGACGACGATGTAGAGGTCTTCGATCGGCGTCGAGCGGATCGCGATCTCGGATTGCCACTGTTGTTGGGCAACGTGGAAGTTCCGTTGGGGGTGAAGCGTCGTTACGTGCTCGCCGTCGCGCGATACGTCGATGTCCGTTTGGAAAACCTGCTTCTCGGGCGTGTTGCTCGTTTCGAGATCGCGATAGACGAGTTGGTATCCGGCGATGTCCATGCTCTGTCCCTCATCGAGGCTGGCTTGTCGCTCCGTCCGGAAGGCGCTCCCCGCGAGGCCGATGACGATGAGGACGACCCCGAGGTGGACCACGTAACCGCCGTACCTTCGTCTGTTGCGCGTGAGTGTGCGGACCAGAGCCGGGCCCCAGGACAACGCTTCTCGCTTCCGGTGCACGCGACTCCCACGTACGAATTCACCGACGATGCTCGCGACCGTGAAGGCGCAGATGCCGAACGCGAGCAGGGCACCCACGCTTCGGACTCCGATCGCGACGCACGCCACGATCGTGACAACCCCGGCGACGAGGGGGCCCTGGATGATCCGACCGAACGCCTTGGTGCTCATGCTTCTCCATCCGATCAAGGGACCGATCCCGGCCAGCGCCATGAGCGCTAGCCCGAGCGGGATGAAAACCGCGTCGAAGAACGGCGGCCCGACGCTCAAGCGTGCTCCCGAGAAGGCTTCGGCCACCACCGGGTAGAGGGTCCCCCACAGCACCGTGGACGCCGCGGCGAGGAACAGAACGTTGTTGGCAAGGAAGGCGGACTCGCGCGACAGAAGCGAGTCGAAACGGTTGGTGCTACGGAGGCCGTCGAGGCGCCACAGCACGATCCCCACCCCACCGATCAGCATCAGCGCGAGGAACGGCAGGAACCAACGGCCGATCGGGCCCTCGGTGAATGTGTGGATGCTCGAGAGGATCCCCGAACGCGTCAGGAAAGTCCCGAACACCGCCAGGGCGTAGGTGATGAGGATCAGACACACGTTCCAGACCTTGAACATCCGTCGCTTCTCTTGGATCACGACCGAATGTAGATAGGCCGTCGCGGTCAGCCACGGCATGAACGATGCGTTCTCGACGGGATCCCACGCCCAGTACCCACCCCACCCGAGCTCGGTGTAAGCCCACGCACCTCCGAGAACGATCCCGATCGACAGCGCGCTCCATGCGAACAGGGTCCATCGACGCGTCGAGGTGAACCACGTGTCGTCGAGACGTCGCGACAGCAATGCGCCCATAGCGAAGGCGAACGGGATCGAGAATCCGACGAAACCCGTATAGAGCAGTGGGGGATGGATGAGCATCGCAGGCGATTGCAACAAGGGGTTGAGACCTCGCCCGTCTGCGGGCACCGTCAACAGCTTCGTGAATGGGTTTGCGGGAGCGATCAGAAGGATCAAGAAGAAAGCGGCGATCACGGCCAGAACCGCAGTCGCCCATGCAGTCACGGGATGAGCCATCCCCTTGGCGCGCGCTCGAACGACTGCCACCACGGCGAACAGCGTGAGGAGCAACGTCCAGAAGAGGAGCGAGCCTTCCATCCCACCCCACAGAGCGGCTAGTGCATAGGGGCCGGTCAGGGATCTGGACGAGTAACTCGCGACGTAGGAGTAAGAGAAGTCGTGCGCGAGCAGTGCCGCGGTGAGCGCCACGGCAGCAGTCACTACGAAGCCGGCCGTTATCGCCAGCGATCGGGTTGCCGCATCCGTCAGATCGCGACGGGAGCGGATCGCGCCCGCGGCCGCGAGCACGGCCGCACCCAAGGCGAAGATTAGCGCCGCGATCAAGGCCGGTCGCCCCAGCGCCGCGAGCGTCATCGTGAGTGCTTCAGGCCTTGGCTTTGAACTTGGACGGACATTTCGCCAGCACCTCGACGGCGGTGAAGGTCGCGCCGTCGTAACCGCCTCGTGCCACCACGTCGGCTCGATCCTTGAACGTGTCGGGAACGGGACTGTCGGTGGTCACGTCGATGTCGGTTTCCCCATCGCTGACCACGAAGGTCGTCGTGAGCCCGTTCTGTTCGATCGATCCGGGCACGACGGTTCCGTTCAGCCGGTAGGTTTCTCCGGCGGTGGTCGGCCCGTGGGCCTGCAGTTCCGTAGGGGTCATGTAGAACGCGGTCGATCCCGGGCGCGTCATCGCCCAGAAGAGCAACGCGGCGAGTCCCACGAAGATGATCGATCCTCCGAACAGGACCCGGGCCCGCCGTGTATGCGAACGAGGGGGGGAAGATGTGTCCATCGGCGTGCTGCAGCCTACAGAAGCGGGAGGCCTAGCGATCATGCGTTCACTACCGGTCATCCTCCTCTTCGCCCTGGCGGGCGTGGTCGCGGTTCCTTCGATCGCGATGGCTCACAGCGAGCTCGAATCCACCGATCCGGCCGATAACGCACACCTCCAAAAGGTTCCTCCCCGCATCGCTCTAGAGATGTCCGAGGAACCGGGGCAGGGATCGTTCATCAAGGCCACGGATGGCTGTGGCGACAGCGTCCCCGGAGAGACGTCGGAGGACGGGGCGACCCTCTCGTTCGCCCCCAGTGGAGGCTCGACGGGGAAGTGGTCGGTTCGCTACAAGGCGATCTCCGCGGAGGACGGTCACGTCACGCACGGAACACTCTCGTTCACGGTAGCGGGCAAACCCGATTGCTCGAAGGATGGCGGTGGGGACGATCAGATCGCCGGTGGCAAAGGCACGCGCGTTACGAATGATGACGACGGCTCGTCGTTCCCGATCGTGCCCGTGATCATCGGGGCGGCGATCGTCATCGTTGCCGCGGTGATCCTGCGGCGGTCGTCGGCGACTTGAGGGACTCGTTCGCTCACCTTTTCGTCGGCGGAGGAGGCACCGACCTGGAAACGGTTCTGATCGCGGTCGGGATCGTTTGCCTCGGTCTTGCGTTCCTGGTGCAGAAGAGCGTCGACCGTCGCATCAGCATCGCTCTGATCGTTCTCGGCGCGATCGGTGTCGCGGCTGCCTTCCTCGTCCCCGGTTCGAAGAATCCGCCCGTTTCGGGGCCGTCGATCACCGTGCAGGGTCAGAAGTACGCGATCGCCGATATCGAGAAAGCAATGGGCGATCTTTGTCACGCACGGTCGGTCGCGGTGACCGATCCGGAGGCAGCCCGCGACGACTTCCTAGATGCACACACGCCGCTACACGTCATCGCGGCTGCACTCGAGGAGGACGACAACCGCAAGGCGGAGGCCCGATTGCTCGAAGTGACCGTCGCGGTCGAAGACGATCTTCAGAAGGATTCGTTGGGACCCGACTTCCCGGATCACATCGTCGCCGTAGCCGATGAGGCAGAGCGCGCGGTGAAGGTCCTGGCGCACGAGCGCAACGTCCAGATCGAGGTGGTCGTTTGCTGACCCGCATCGGCGCGCTCACGATCGGGATGGCACTGCTCGTCTCCTGCGGAGGTAACGGGGACGGGGGTCCCGCGCCCGGCGACCGCAGCGAGGGTTTGGTGGTCGAGGCCGCGAACTACGACCTCGTGGCGGGTCAACCATCCCGATTCATCGCCGGTGTCGTGACTCAGGATCAACTCTTCGTCAGCTACGGGACCGTCGAGATGGCTTTCACCTACCTCGGCACCGAGAAGGATGCGCGCGAAGGCGAAGCCGGACCCTCTGCGACCGCTCATTTCATCGCGATCTCGGGCAACGTCGATCAACCGGGCCCGATCGCGGCACCGGCATCGAAGGGCCGGGGTGTGTACGAGGCAAACGTGACCTTCGACAAGGCCGGGTTCTGGTCGGTCGAAGTGACCGCCGACCTGATCGCCGGACGGAGAACCGGAACCGCGGCCTTCGAGGTTCACGACGCCGCACAGTTCCCCGCCGTCGGAGATCGGGCGCTTCGAACGGACAACCTGACCGTCGATTCGGATGCGCCGCGCGCGGCCATCGATTCCCGCGCAACCGAAGGCAAGATCCCCGATATGGATCTCCATCAGACGACGATCGCCCGATCCATCGCCGATCACCGCCCTGCACTCGTCGTGTTTTCGACGCCGGTGTATTGCATCAGCCGGTTCTGCGGACCGGTCACCGACATGGTCGAGTCTCTGGCGAAGCGTTACTCGGATTGCGCGAACTTCATCCACGTCGAGGTGTGGCGGAACTTCCAGGACACGGTCGTGAACAAGGCGGCGGCGGATTGGATCTACCGCAACGACACCATCAACGAACCGTGGGTCTATCTGATCGATCGCACCGGCAAGATCGCACAGCGATGGGACAACGTCGTCGTGCGAGATGAGGTCGAACCGGCGTTGAAGAAGATCGCCTGCCGCTCTTAGGAGCCCAAGAGGTCCTCGATCCGGGCCGTCAGATCCTCTTCGGAGATCGCCCCGAGCTGACGATCCCCTGCGTGACCTCCGGTGACTCGGAGGTCGCCGTCGAGGAAGAAGGTCTGGGGCAGACCCACGACGTGGAGCGAGTTCGCGAGGTCCTCCTGGGCGTCGACGACGAGCGGGTAGGTCACGCCCACCTTCTCGGCGAAACGCCGTGCCGCGATCTCCGAATCGCGGACGTTGACGCCGACGATCTCGATCCGACCCTGGTAGCGCTTCCACACGCGTTCGAAGGCCGGCATCTCCTCCTTGCAGGGCTGGCACCACGAAGCCCAGAAGTTCAGGACGACCGGAGTACCCGTGAGATCTTCCGACGACAGCGTTCCGTCGCCGTCGAGGCGGGGGAGTGAGAACGTGACGGCGTCCCGATCGGGCTCGGCTGCGGGGCGGAGCGCCCCGTATCCAAGAAGCCCCACTAGAAGGAGCGCGGGCAGGAACGCAACGACGCGCCTTGTGCGCTTGCGATTTCGCGGCGCGTTCGGTCCGCTGATCTCGTTCTCGTCGCTAGGGGCGTCGGTCGGCGCCATCGTGAGGAGGCTACCGGCGCGTTGCGTCATATATATTCCGCACGTTCGATGAGGAAATTCCCAGTCGGTTCCAAACGGGGTCTATTAGTCGCGCTCGCCGCGTTAGGCGTCGTGCTCCTATCGTCGTGTGCGACGAACGCGCCCCAGGACTTCCTCAACCATCCCGAGGGACCTGCTGCGGTATCCGCCGATCACCTCTGGAACGCGACCTTCCTCATTGCCGCGGTGATCTTCTTCGTCGTCGAGGGTCTGTTGATCTTCGCGATCATCCGATTCCGCGAACGTCCGGGCCGCGAGGCCGCGCAGTTCCACGGGAATACCAAGGTCGAGGTCCTTCTCACTGCGGTACCTGCTCTGATCCTGGCGGGCCTTGCGATCCCGACGGTGCGAACGATCTTCGACCTCGCCCAGCGACCGGACAACGCTCTGAACGTCACGGTGACCGCGCGGCAGTTCTGGTGGGAGTTCGACTACTCGGACAACGACGTGATCACCGCGAACGTCCTTCACATCCCGGTGGACAAACCCGTTTACCTGACGCTGAACGGCGAAGACGTCATTCACAGTTTCTGGGTGCCGCGGCTGGCTGGGAAGCAGGACGTGGTGCCGGGTCGCACCAACCAGCTCACCATCGAAGCCCCGCACCCGGGCGTGTACTACGGGCAGTGCACCGAGTACTGCGGGTTGTCACACGCCAACATGCGGATACGCGTGATCGCCGACTCTCCCAGCGACTTCGACGCGTGGCTCGCGGAGCAACAGCAACCCGCCGAAACGCCCACCGACCCGACCGCCGCCGAGGGTCAGAAGGTCTTCCTCCAGGGCCCCTGCATCAACTGCCACGCGATCGAGGGCACCGATGCTCAAGCGCGGGTCGGCCCCGATCTGACGCACTTCGCGTCGCGGCAGTGGTTCGCCGGGGCGATGTTCGAGAACACACCTGAAAACGTCTCCGCTTGGTTGGCCGATCCTCCGGCGGTCAAGCCCGGTTCCAAGATGCCCGATTACGGGCTCTCCTCGGACGACATCCAGAAGCTGGTCGCGTATCTAGAGAGCCTGAAATGACGACACCGATAGGAGTGAAGTAGCTGATGGCTAGCGTCGCACTGCCCCAAAGGCGAGGCCTGTTCGCGCGTCCTACGGCGACGAAGGGTTTTTGGAGTTGGATCTTCACGGTCGACCACAAGAAGATCGGCATCCTGTACGGGGCGACGGCCTTCTTCTTCTTCCTCGTTGGCGGAACCGAAGCTCTTTTCGTGCGTCTGCAGCTGGCGCAGCCGAACGGCCAAGTGCTGAACGCGAACGTCTACAACCAGTTCTTCACGATGCACGGTCTCACGATGATCTTCCTGGTCGTGATGCCGATGGGTGTCGCCCTGATGAACTATCTGATCCCGTTGATGATCGGCGCACGCGACGTCGCCTTCCCGAGACTCAACGCACTGAGCTACTGGATCTTCTTGTTCGGCGGCCTCTTCATCTACTCGAGCTTCTTCCTGGGAGGGGCCCCCGACGGAGGTTGGTTCGGCTACGCACCGCTGAGTCGCCTACAACCAAGCCACGGCATGGACTTCTACTCGCTCGGGTTGCAGATCCTGGGTGTCGCGTCCCTTGCAGGAGCCGTGAACTTCATCGTCACGATCATCAACATGCGGGCGCCCGGGATGACCTTGATGCGCATGCCTGTGTTCATCTGGATGTCGCTCGTCGTTTCGTTCCTTCTGCTCTTTGCGATGCCCGTGATCGCGGTCGCCCTGTTCCAGCTGATGTTCGACCGCTTGTTCGGAGCCAACTTCTTCAATCCGGCCGCCGGTGGTGACCCACTCTTGTGGCAGCACTTGTTCTGGTTGTTCGGGCACCCCGAGGTGTACATCCTGATCCTGCCGGCGATGGGGATCGTGTCGGAGATCATGCCGACGTTCTCACGCAAGCCGCTGTTCGGATACGCCGCGATCGTCTTCGCGGGTGCGGCGATCGGTTTCATGGGCTGGGGTGTGTGGGCCCATCACATGTTCGTCGTCGGGCTCGGCCCCGTGGCCACCTCCGCGTTCGCCCTTTCGACGATGTTCATCGCAGTTCCCACGGGCGTGAAGATCTTCAACTGGTTGGGAACGATGTGGGGCGGGTCGATCCGATTCAAGACACCGATGTTGTTCGCGATCGGCTTCGTGGCGATGTTCGTGATCGGTGGCTTGTCGGGCGTCAGCCACTCGATCGTGCCCCACGACGCCGAGCAGACCGACACCTATTACATCGTCGCCCACTTCCATTACGTGCTCTTCGGCGGCGCCTTGTTCGGGATCATGGGCGGTCTCTACTACTGGTGGCCCAAGATCTTCGGCTACATGCTCTCCGAGGGCCTCGGCAAGCTCCACTTCTGGCTCTGGTTCATCGGCTTCAACCTGACCTTCGCCCCGATGCACATCCTCGGTCTGCAGGGCATGCCGCGACGGATCTACACCTATCCGGACGGCATGGGGTGGAACTTCTGGAACCTCATCGAAACCGTCGGAGCGTTCACGATCGCGGTGTCGGTCTTGATCTTCTTGTGGAACGTCGTCCTGAGCCGTCGCCGTCGCATGGAGGCGGTCGCCGATCCCTGGGATGCACGCACCCTCGAATGGAGCATCCCGTCGCCCCCGCCAGAGCACAACTTCGACGAGATCCCCGTCGTCGAACATCGTGACGACTGGTGGTACCGCAAGTACACGACGAAACCATCGGGAGAGCCTGCCCGGGTCTACGCGGGAGGAGCCAACGGTCACGATGGGGAAGCCGGGCACGGGATCCATCTCCCGTCGCCGTCCTACTTCCCGATCATCGCGGCGATCGGTCCGGTCGTGATCGCCTACGGCGTGATCTATCACGTGTGGCCGGTCGCGATCCTCGGCGCCGTCACTTCCCTCGTCGCATTCTTCGGGTGGGTACTCGAGCCCCAGACCGCAGAGGAGCATCACTGATGGCATCCGCCGAAACCCCGATGCCCTCGCCCGGAACGCACGACGTCGGCGCGGAGGCCCAGCACCACACATCGACCGGTCTCGACAACACGAAGATGGCCATGTGGGCCTTCCTCGGGTCCGAGTGTCTGTTCTTCGGCTCGTTGATCTCGACCTACCTGCTCTATCGCGAGCGAGCCGGCGGGGGGCCTGCACCGCACGAGATCTACGACATCCCGTATACGAGCGTCAGCTCCTTCGTTCTTCTCATGTCGTCTCTGACGATGGTTCTCGCGCTCGCTGCGATCCAGCGTGGCAACCACCGCGCGATGCGCGTGTGGTTGCTCGCCACGGCCTTCCTGGGGATGACGTTCATCGGGGGCCAGATCTACGAATTCACGACCTTCTACGAAGAGGGCCTGTCACTCGCGAAGAGCCCGTTCGGTAGCTCGTTCTTCGTTTTGACCGGCTTCCACGGGGCGCACGTCACCGTCGGCATCCTGATGCTGCTCGGGCTCGTAGGCATGTCGTTGTCCGGCAAGATCCAGAGGTCCGACGCGCGCAAGGTCGAGATGATCGGCCTTTACTGGCACTTCGTCGACATCGTGTGGATCATCATCTTCACCGTCGTCTACCTGATCCCATCGTGAGCGACCCGATGATCGACCAGCCCGTCGCCCTGAGCGAACTTGAAGAAGCAGAGCTCGCGCATCACCCGGGCCCCCGTGCCTACGTCGCGGTTGCCGTCATCCTGGCGGTCATCACCGCGATGGAGGTGGCGATCTACTACATCAGCTCGATCGCCAGTCACCCCGCGGTGCTGATCCCGATGCTGTTGTTCTTCGCTCTCATCAAGTTCGTCTTGGTGGCCCTCTACTTCATGCATCTGAAGTTCGACAGCCCGGTCTTCAAGCGATTGTTCGTCACCGGGATCGTGTTGGCGCTGATCGTTTTCGGCATCGTCCTCACGTTCTTCTTCACTCACGGTGGGGCGGCACCGGCCGCCGGCTAGTCGATCGCGATGACGTTCGCCGCGGACGCCTCGTTCGGATGGTCCGACTGGCATCCCCATATCGATGTCTGGTTGGTGATGGTCGCGTGCGCCGTCCTCTATGCCGCCGCGATCAAAGCGTGGGCCCCGGCCCCCGTCGGGGCGGAACGGGTGGGCGCGTCGCGGGTTCAGATCACGTTCTTCTATTGCGGCCTCGCGATCCTGTGGATCGGGGCCGACTTCCCGATCCACGACCTGGCGGAGAACTACCTGTTCTCGGTCCACATGTTCCAGCACCTGTTGTTCTCGTTGGTGGCCCCCCCGCTGATCCTTCTCGGGATTCCTTCCTACGTAATGCGGCGCCTGTTCTCACCGCGATGGCTGTGGCGTCTCGCCCGGTTCGCGACGCGGCCGGTGGTCGCTCTGATCGCATTCAACTTCGTGATCGCGTTCACGCACTGGCCCGCGCTGGTCGATGCGGCCGTCACCTCGGAGCTTCTGCACTTCACGCTTCACCTCGTCCTATTCGTGACCGCGACGATGATGTGGTGGCCGGTCGTAGCGCCGTTGCCCGAGTTCGCGCGTCTGTCGGAGCCGGCGAAGATGCTGTACCTGTTCCTACAGTCGATCGTGCCGACCGTGCCCGCCTCGTTCCTGACCTTCGCCAGCGCACCGATCTACAAGGTGTACGTATCGGCGCCGCGACTGTGGGGACTCGATGTCGTAACCGATCAGCGCATCGCAGGACTACTCATGAAGATCCTCGGTGGGTTGATACTGTGGGTCGCCATCGCGATCATCTTCTTCAGGTGGAATGCCAAAGAGCAGAATGGTGAAGTGGAAGAAGTGCCGTGGGAAGACTTTGAACGTGAACTCCAAGCTTGGGATATGAGGAGCACATGAGCCAGAGAGTCTCTGACAGTCCGCTTTCCGGTGAGGTCCGTTTCCGGGTCCCTCTTCACATAGTCATTCCGATCTCGGCAGTCGTGCTCATCGGTGCGGCGACGTTCGGGTTGTCCCGGATCTTGCTGTCGGTGCCGAAAGAGATCGCGGTCATCGTTGCCCTGGCGGTCGCGATGAACGTCTTGATCGCGTGTGCATTCGTAGCGAACCGGCCGGAGACCGTGCGGTCCTCGTGGGCCGAGCTCCTGATCGTCTTTCTCTATCCCTTCATCATCGGGATCGTGCTCACACAGATCCACATCGGCGAAGGCACATCGGTGGCGGAGGACAAGGGGGCCCAGGCGGAATCCGGGACCTCAGGGCTAAACATCTCGGCTCAGAACGTTGCTTTCAGCACCGATACGTTGACGCTCCCGGCCGACGAGGACGCTCAACTCGCCTTCGCCAACGACGATGCGAGCTCGATCCAGCACAACATCGGCATCTACGACAAAGAAGGCGGCAAGGAGCTGTTCAAGGGCGATCCGATCCCCGGTGGGACGGACACGACGTACTCGATCCCCGCGCTGAAGAAGGGCACGTATTACTTCCAGTGCGACATCCATCCGGGCATGAACGGATCCGTAACGGCCGAGTAGCTCCGACGGAGCTGGCGAGAGTCTGTCCTAAGAACCGGATGGAGCGATCAGCTCGATCAACTGAGGACGCCTGTACCGCCACTCGAGTGGTCACTATGGGTCGGTACAAATCACCCAATCGCGCCATATGAATCACATCTATTGCTCCCTAGCCTCTGAAAGGAAATACGGAGGGGGGAGAAGTGAAGAGACGACCGAGCAAAGTGCGGACGTATCTGCTATCCGGGCGCCGATCAGCTTTGGTCGTTGCGATCGCGATGCTGATGGGACTCTTAGTGCCCGGGCCCATGCCGGCTATCGCGGAGTCGTCCGGGCACGCACATGCGGGGCCGGTGCCGTCTCCTCGCCCTGGTCCTTCCGGCCAGGATCGTCAACCGGCTCCTGCGGGCGACGAACCCCACGGGCATGTTGAAGGACCACCCCTACCCACAAAGAATGGCCTCGGTCC
>DASSMG010000024.1:0-7043 GCA_035688995.1 Actinomycetota bacterium | reverse complement strand
GGTCAGAAGTTGGAACAGGCTCACGAACTGCACGAGGGTGCCGAACGTGATCGCTCCCTCGGAGACGCGCCACGCGCCGAGAGCCAGCAACGCGACGATGCCCAGTCCGGGTAGCGCGTTGAACGCCGGTTCGAAATCGGCGCGCAGCTCGCCCATGTGGATCCGTTCGCGCCGGAGATCCTCGGCCTGCGCTGCAAGGCGTTCGACCTCGGCGTCCTCGCGGCCGAGGGTCTTGACCACCAGCGCGCCGTCGACGCTCTCGTGGACGACTCCGGAGACGTCGCCGATCTTCTGCTGGGCCCGGCTCGCGGGAGGTTCGACGACGCGCCCGAAGAGCCGGTTGAGCACGGCGAGGATCGGCCACAGCGAGAACCCGACGATCGCCAGGAAGGGATCGGTGGCAACCAGCACGATGATCGCCACGATCACCAGCACCACTGCAGCCACCGAGAACGGAAGCGGGTTCAGGACCTCGGTCGCGGCCAGCACGTCCGATTCGGCGTGGGCCAGCAACTCCCCCGTCGGCCTGCTGCGGTGATACGCGACCGGAAGCTCCCGGTACTTGTCGGCGATCCTTGTTCGGAGCGTGCGCTGGGTCCGGAAGCCGGTCATGCCGGCGAAGTAGCGGCGTCCGCCGGCGCCCCCCGCCCGCATCACGGCGACGACGAAGACCGCGACGAGCCCGAGCACGATCGTTCGGGTGGGCACTCCTCCGCGGAACGAGGGGGTGATGACGCGGTCGGTCACCCGCCCGAGCACAACCGCACTAGCGACGGTGGCGACCGCGAACACCATCGCAGCACAGATCGCGGCGGCGAACGGACCGCGGTGGTGGCGCACGTAACCGGCCAGGATCCGGATGCCCCGGCCGATCACACCCTTCCGTTGAGTTGTCTCCACGTGCGTCTCCAACGTCCGATCGCCCGACCGCGTTCCTGCGGGTCCGTTTTGCTACCGATATGACCTGTTTGGGCTATTGTCCCCGCGCAACTTGGTGCCACACTGCACAAGTGAGCCCGATAGACCGGGTTCGTCGTCACACCCGGTTAGGAGAACCGTGCCCACCCCGTATCGAACGATCCTGGCGGACGACGTGTTCGATCTGAGGTTCATGGTGAAGCTCGCCCTCGAAAGGTCCGGGCACTTCGTCGTCGTGGCCGAGGCCGAGAACGGTGACGAAGCGGTCAAGATGGCCGAGCAACACCAACCGGACCTCGTGCTCCTCGACGTCTCGATGCCGGTCAAAGACGGGCTCGAGGCCCTTCCCGACATCCGCACGGTGTCCCCCGAGGCGAAGGTAGTGATGCTGTCCGGCTTCGAGGCCACTCGGTTGTCCCAGGTAGCGCTCGAGGGCGGCGCGTCGGCCTACCTCGAGAAGGGCATCCCTCCGGGCCAGCTCGTGGACGAGCTGCTCAAGATCCTCGGAGCCGCCGCCTAGGCGTTATCCGTGACGGCGGTGCCGGTGGCACCCCGGTGCCCCCCGCTGGCAGTCCGGGCGCTTCGGCTCCGGCGGCTCTTTCTGCTCGCGGGTCTGCGGACAACAGAGGCTCGCCACGACGTACGCCTGTACCGGCGGGTACGGAACCCCCACGAACGGACGGTTCGCGCAGGCGTAGAGGGTCTCGATCTCGGGCGGGCCCGACGATCCCTTGAAGGCGTTGTTCGCGAAGCAGTTGTTCTCGCCTTCGCCGGTCCACGCGAGGTCCCAGCCGAAGCCGTCGTTGTCCGCATCCGAGTTCCTGATCCGGTTGTCCACGACCTCGTTGTTCCTGGGGATGCTGCTCGCGTCGATGCTCTCGGTGACGAGCACCCCGAACGTGTTGTTGTCGCGGATTACGTTGTGCTCGACGCGGTTGTTCATCGTGCCGGCCAGCCACACGCCCGTCCCGAACGGGAGACTCACGGTCTCGGAGAATCCCGACGCGGGGACCGTCTTGTAGTTGTTCTTCGCCACGAGGTTGCGATAGATGAACGTGCCGCGGTTCGGGGCCAGTTCCTCGGTGGGAAGCGTGTTCGGAACGATCCCGGCCCCGTTGTGCTTGAAGATCGAGCGACGGATCACGACGCCGGTCGCGTTGGTGCCTGAGTAACCGATGTAGTTGAACTTCGACACCGAGTGCTCGATCAGGCCACCGCAACCGAGACATTCACCGATGTAGAAGCCTCCGTCGCCACTGCCCCACGCGAAGTCGTGCGTGAAGATGCCGTTGTAGGAATCGAACGCGTAGATCCCGTAGGTCCGGTCCTTGATCGCGTCGACGTGATCGGCCTTGTAGCCGTTCACGCCGTGGAAGAAGACGCCGTTCGCTTTGTAGTTGCGCACGGTGAGGTTCGAGATCCGGACGTTGTTCACGTGGTCGACCAGGAACCCGTTGCCCATCTTGTCGTGACCGTTGAGGACCGTCCGGTAGCGATCCACACCCTTGATCGTGAGGCGCGGCGTCTTGACCGTTACCGCCTCGTGATAGGTGCCCGGCTGGATCTTCACGACCGCGCCGGGATGCGCGGCGTCGACGGCCTTCTGGATCGTCGGGAATTCGTTCGGGACGACGAGGATGTCGCGATCGTCCTTGGCTCCGCCATCGTCCTTGGGCGGGGGTGGGTTACCGACGATCACTACTCCGGACATGCCGACTCCGCCACGGCCCCCGTGGTACTTGCAATAGAAGTAGTAGTAGCCCTCGTCGTCGAACTGGTGCGAGAAGCTGCCGCCCGGCCGGATGTCGCCCGACCGGAAGCTTCCGTCGTCCGCGTTGACCGTGTGGACCCGGCTGTCCTGGTTGTTCCAGATCACGGTGTCGCCGGGATCGATGTGGACCTCGGACGGGTTGTACTTGTTGCCCCGCATCGTCACGGTGGTCGACGCCGCCTGCGACGGAACCGACAGGACCGTCACGACGGCCGAAGCCATCACTACGAGAAGGGTTGCCAGAACGATCGGTCTCTTAGCCATGGTGATGGGACCCCCCGCCTTCCATCGCTTTCCAGCGCCTGACCGCAGCCTTCGTGCTGGGTGACATCTTTCCCTCTGCACTCCTTACGACAAACAATCCCGTCATACCTGCGTCGGAGTGCCCCTGGACGTGGCAGTGGTACATCCACGCCCCCTGTCCGACGTGCTCCCCGGCGATGATCTGGAACCCGAACGAGTCGGCGGGGCCGAGGGTCTTGTTGTCGATCAAGGGGGCGGTGTCGTCCGGGCTCGAGATCGTGCCGGTCCTCGTGTCGGCCCAACGGTGGCCGTGGAGGTGGAAAGTGTGGAAGAGGTTCCCGTGGCCGATCACGACGAATTCGACCCGCTCGCCGAGGTTCGCCTTGAAGATCGGCGTGAACGGCGCCTTCTTCAGGTTGATCGTCTGGTCCTTGAACACGACCACGAACGGAGGGCGGTCGGGAACCGGGTCGCCTGCCCGCCGGACGATGAGCGCGCCGAACAGTCCCGCGTCGATGCCCCCGGTGCCGTGGGGGGTTCCGTGGCAGTGGTCGTGGTAGTGCCAGTAACCCGCGCTCCCCGGATCGACGGTGCCGTCCTGACGGACCGTCGGAGCGTGCGTCGACCACACGTAAGTACGGGACCGGTGCGCGGGGACACAGCTGAGGTTGTGTGGCGTGCCGTCGCTCGCCGGCGAGTAGTCGACGCCGTGCGCGTGCAGACTGACCCGCCCGTTCGTGTCGTTGACGAGGTTCACCGCGACGCAGTCCCCCTCGGTCATCTGGATCGTCGGGCCCGGGATCGATGCGCTTTTCGGGGTCAGGCCGTAGCCGATCCGATCGCGGCCGAGTTTCTCGGCGAACAACGAGATCTGCCGGGTCGGGTCGGAACACGACTGTCGGGGGATGTCCGCGGCCGTCGACGTCGGCACGGAACCGACGAGCCCACCCAGAGCGAGCGCAGCCAAGAGCGCGCTCGGACCCCTCAACTTGGAACGCATCGGACAATCAGACCATGTTGCCGAGAGCTAGAAGAACCAGATGCCCCGTGTGAACACGACGACGCCCAGGGCGGCGAGAGGCATCAGCACCATCAAGGCGATCTCGTGGCGGCCGTCGCGCTTACCGGTCCATGCGGCCAGGAACAACAAGGCGGGGAAGAACGTGAGCAATATGCGCGGGATGCTGAAGTACCACGAGCTCGTCATCAAGCTCGCGAGCGTCGTGCCCATGAACGCGGCGTAACCCCACTCCCGCTTGCGAAGGGCCCACGCAACGAAGACGACCCCCACGATCGCGCCGAGGATCTCGACGCGCCACGCGAAGATCCAGTTCGTCGCGTAACTGCCGTTCCACGTCTCCCACGTCGCGGTGAATGCCTTGATGGGGCTCGTGAACTCGCGATACCAACCGCGCCGCTGGGCTTCCATGAAGCTCCACGGCGATCCGGTCTCGGTTGTGAGGTAGAAGCCGTAGAGCAGTAACGGGAGAAGACCGACCGCGAACGCGATCGCAGCCTGCGAGATGCGGTCGAGGCCGAACTTCCTCTGCCGCAGGAACTCCACGGCCAACCCGATCAGCAGGAAGATCCCGGCGGCTCGCGACCCGACGGCCACCGCGGCGGGAAGCCCCACGAGGACCCACCGCTCGCGCCGCGCGTAATAGAAGGCCGCGATGGCACCGGCGAGGAAGAGGGCTTCGCTGTACGGCGCCACGAGGAACACCGCAGTGGGGAACAGGAACAGGTACAGCAACGCTCGCCGTCCGCTTCCGGGGGCATCGTGTTCGGCGAGCTTGAAGAGGTAGTTCCCGGCCACCAGAGAAGACACGAACGAGATGATCATCCCGCCCAGAACCGGGTTGAACCCGATCGCGGCGAGACCCTTGATCAGCATCGGGAACAAGGGGAAGAACGCGATCTCGTTCGGGAAGTCGGGGTAGGCGAAGTAGCCCTTGTCGGCGATCCGCAGGAAATGCTGCACGTCCCACTGGTTCCACATCTGGAGGAACCCCACCGTCGAGCGTCCCTGGGTGTTCGCGAGGAACCACGTCGCGGCGTAGGCGACCGCGAGGAACACGATCCGCGACGCCAGTACGACCCTGGTCGACTCCGTCCACGCGACGCGATCGACACTCTCGGCGACGCGGCGCCACGCCGACGTTCGCGGTGCAGAGAGGGACGGTTCGGCGGTGTCCATGGTGGTTACTGCCGCCAGCGCACCTTTAAGGCTCGCGCGGCCTGAGCCTCGTTCGGACGGCGCGCCGGAGTCGTCCGCGGGGCTTCGCGCAACAGGTCGGGGTTCGTTTCCGCCTCGCCTGCGATCTGGTTCAAGGCGGCGGCAAGACCGTCGATCGTCTCCTTCGACTCCGTTTCCGTGGGCTCGATCATCAACGCTTCCTCGACTACGAGCGGGAAGTAGACGGTCGGTGGGTGGTACCCGAGGTCGATCAGGCGCTTCGCGACGTCCATGCCCTTCACGCCGAAGCGTTTGAGGGGCTTCGCCGTCGCGACGAACTCGTGCATGCACGTTCCTTCGTAGGCGGCCGGGAACGCATCTGCGATGAGCGTCTTCAGGTAGTTCGCGTTGAGCACGGCGTGTTCCGCAACGCGCTTGAGCCCGACCGGGCCGAGGGACCTGAGATAGGCGTAGGCGCGCACGTTGATGCCGAAGTTGCCGTTGAACGAATGGATGCGGCCGATCGAATCGGGACGGTCGTGATCCCACGCCCAGCGATCGCCCTCGTGCTCGGGGGGCTTTAGGACGGGAGCCGGAAGGAACCGTTCGAGACGCTGCGACACGGCCAGCGGGCCCGAGCCCGGTCCCCCACCGCCGTGGGGCGTAGCGAACGTCTTGTGCAGGTTCATGTGGACGATGTCGAAACCCATGTCGCCGGGCCGAACGACCCCGACGATCGAGTTGAAGTTCGCGCCGTCGTAATAGAGGAGTCCCCCGACCTCGTGGATCGCCGCGGCGATCGCCTTGATGTCGCGCTCGAACAGGCCGAGGGTGTTCGGGTTCGTGAGCATGAGCCCCGCGACGTCGGTGTCGAGGGTCGCGCGCAGGGCGTCCAGGTCGACGAGCCCCCGCTCGTCCGAGGGCACCTCTTCCGCGACGTAGCCGGCGAGCGTGACGCTGGCCGGGTTCGTGCCGTGGGCCGAGTCCGGGATGATCACGCGGCGCCGAGCATCGCCCCGGCTCTCGTGCCACGCCCGCATGATCAGCAACCCGGTGAGCTCACCCTGGGCCCCGGCGGCGGGCTGGAACGTGATCCGCGCCATGCCGGTGGCCTCGCACAGCGCCCGCTCGAGCGTCCCGAGAAGTTCGAGTGAGCCCTGCGCGAGCTCGTCGGGGGCGAGCGGGTGCAGCGCCGCGAAGCCCGGGAGGTTCGCCGCGTCTTCGGCGAGCTTGGGGTTGTACTTCATCGTGCAGGAGCCGAGTGGATAGGCGCCGACGTCGATCGCCCAGTTGCGCTGGGACAGGCGCGTGTAATGGCGGACGAGATCCCGTTCGCTCACCTCGGGTAGCTGCGGCGCGTCCCCGCGGCGGTGCTCGGCGGGCACGACGTCGTCGACCGTGATGCCGTCGGGTTCCGGAAGGGACCACGCGCGGCGGCCGGCGCGGGACAGCTCGATGACGACCGGCATCTCGGCGGTGCGCGTCCCCGCGCTGGACTCGAGGGGGGCGCCTGCGTCGGTCATCGTTCGGCCAGCTCCTTCTCGATCGCCTCCGCCAGGGAGACGATGTCGTCTTCGGTCCTCTTCTCCGTGACCGCCACGAGCAACGCGTTCTGGAGCTGCGGATACCAGCGCCCGAGCGCGGGACCGACGAGGTAGCCGCGGGCGGCTAGGGCTCGCGCCAGCTCGGCGCCGTCGACGGGGGTCTCGAGGACGAACTCCTTGAAGCGCGGCCCCGGGAACGCGACGCGGCAGCCGGGGATCTCGGACAGTCGACGGGCTGCGAATTCGGCCCGCGTGATGCAGAGCTCTCCGAGCCGCCTCAGCCCCTGGGGGCCGAGCCATGCGAGATCGATCGCGGCGGCTATCGCCATGAGGGTCTGGTTCGTGCACACGTTCGAGGTCGCTTTGGCGCGGCGGATGTGTTGCTCGCGCG
>DASSMG010000023.1:0-6113 GCA_035688995.1 Actinomycetota bacterium | reverse complement strand
TACCAAGGCGTGTTCCGCAATCCGCTGGCGGACCCTTATCTCCTCGGCGTTGCGGCGGGGGCCGGGCTCGGCGCCACGCTCGCGATCGCCTATCTACCCGACGTGGCCGGATGGCCGGTGGACCCTGTCCCCGTCGCCGCTTTCGTCGGCGCTCTCACCGGCGTCGGAGCGACCTACGTGTTGGGAAGCGCCGGCTCCGGCTCCCGCACGGCAACGACTCTCGTGCTCGCCGGAGTGGCTATCGCTTCGTTCCTCACGGCGATCCAAACGTTCTTCCAGCAACGGCAATCGGACACGTTGCGGCAGGTCTACGCGTGGATCCTCGGCCGGTTGTCGACGCTCGGGTGGAATGACGTGACGTTGATCCTTCCGTACGTCGCGATCAGCGCGGCAGTGATCCTGTTGCACGGACGCCTCCTCGACGTGCTGAGCGTGGGGGACGAAGAGGCCGACAGCCTCGGCGTCCGCGCCGCGCGCGTTCGGATCGTCGTCGTGATCGCGGCGTCGCTCGGCACCGCCGCGGCGGTAGCAGTCAGCGGACTGATCGCGTTCGTGGGCATCATCGTTCCGCACACGGTCCGCTTGATGTTCGGATCGAGCTACCGGACGATCTTGCCGCTGTCGGCCATCTTCGGAGCCGCGTTCCTCATCGTTACGGATCTCATCGCGCGCACCGCGATGGCCCCGGCCGAGCTTCCCATCGGAGTGATCACCGCGTTCTTCGGCGCGCCGTTCTTCGTGATCGTTCTCCGCACGACGAGGTCGGTCGCATGACTGCGGTATCCCTGCACCGCGTGACCGTGTCGTTCGACGAGAACGTTGCGGTGCAGGATCTCAGTGTCGACGTTCAACGCGGCGCGTGGATCGGGCTCATCGGTCCGAACGGTGCGGGGAAGAGCACGTTGCTGCGTGCGATCGCGGGTCTCGTGGCGTTCTCGGGCGAGGTCGCGCTCGACGGGCGGCCGATGTCGGGATTGCCGCGGCGCGAGGTCGCGCGTCTCGTTGCGTTCGTTCCTCAGAAGCCCGTGACCCCCGAAGGGATGATCGTCACCGACTACGTCCTCATGGGTCGAACGCCCTACATCCCTTATCTAGGAAGCGAGAGCGATCACGATCTCCGTATCGTCGGCGACGTCCTCGACCGTCTCGACCTGAGACCCCTCGCGACGAGGCCACTCGGCAGCTTGAGCGGCGGTGAGCTCCAACGGGTCGTGCTCGCTCGGGCTTTGGCGCAGCAGGCTCCGGTGCTGTTGCTCGACGAGCCGACGAGCGCGCTCGACGTGGGGCATCAGCAGCAGGTCCTCGAGCTCGTCGATGAGCTCAGATCCACGCATGCGCTGACCGTCGTGAGTGCGATGCACGACCTGACCCTGGCGGGCCAGTTCGCCGACGACCTCATGCTCCTCAACGGGGGGCGGGCGGTCGGGACCGGATCGGCCCGAACGGTGCTGACGGAGTCGGCTATCCGCGAGCACTACGGAGCCACCGTCCGGGTCGTCGTCGGAGACGACGGCGAGATCGTGGTCATCCCCACCCGCCGCAGCACCCCCCTGGACGAGGGGGCCCTAGGCGTGGCCGCCACGGAGAGGCCCTCGGCTCGCTAACCTGTCCACCGGATGCGGGGCGTTCGACTTCTTATCGCGGGCCTGATCGGGGCCGCCACCTTTACGGTCGCGGTTCCAGCCGGTCCTGCCTGCGCGGCGGAAGGACGTCACGCGGTGCTGGTGGTCGACACCGAGAACGAGGGCGGCCAGTACCGCTACTGCGTTGCGCTTCCCGACGACGAGAGCGTGTCGGCCATCGACCTGATCGAACTGGCGCACGACCAGTACGGCCTCACCTATCGGCTCAGTTACGGAGGCAACGCGGTCTGCATGCTCGCCGACGTCGGCACCGAGAGCGACGACTGCTTCAGCGACTACCCCGATTTCTGGGGCTACTGGGAGGGCGACGGTTCCGGCGGTTGGACGTGGGCCAGCGAAGCCGCGGCCGCGGCTGCAGTGGACGACGGTGACGTCCAAGGATGGTCGTGGGGGAGCGGCAGCGACGGCTCGACACATCCGCCGCCGGTCGAGACCACGTACGAATCGGTGTGCGAGGTGACCGCGCCCACCCCCGCCGAGCCCGAACCCGCCGAACGCCGGCCGCAGAACGGCGGACCCCGGGAATCGGGAAGCTCGCGCAAACTCATCCCTCCGCGCCGGGGCAACTCCTCGGGGTCGTCACGCTCGGCGTCGGGAGACTCACGCAGGCCGCAGGAACGGGATGAGGGCGAGCCGATCCGAACCGACGTCGTTCACCGCAACGGAACGCCGGCCACCACGACGACGTCGCCCGGCTCGCGCCCGGCGCCGATCGAGTCCAGAGCGGCCGCGGCGCGGGAGCCCGCCGAGGCCAAACCTCCGATCGCCGGGATCGTCGCCCTGCTTATCGTCATCGTTGGGGGTCTGCTGGCGTTCACCCTGAGGCGCCGCGCCGGCTAGCCCCTGGCCCCGGAAGCTCAACCGGCGGATAATCGTTGCAAGTAAGGAGTAGGCCGGACGGTCGCGGCGTCACCCCTTCTAGGGGAACGTCGAGGAAAGTCCGGACTCCACAGGGCAGGACGCTGGGGAAAGTCCCAGGCGGGGTGACCCGCGGAAAGTGCAACAGAAAGCAGACCGCCTTGCGTGAAGGGGCCCTCGGGTCTCGAACGGGAGGTAAGGGTGAAACGGTGAGGTAAGAGCTCACCGGCGTACCGGGTGACCGGTGCGGCCAGGCAAACCCCGTCCGGAGCAAGGTCGAGCAGGAGGCATGGGCGGCCCGTCCGCCTCGCAAGAGGCACCTCCGGGTAGACCGCACGAGGCGAACGGCAACGTTCGTCCCAGATGGATGACCGTCGGTCCCGGTTCGCCGGGATCACAGGATCCGGCTTACAGGCCTACTCCCGAACCGGGCCCCCGTCCGCGAGAGCGGGCGGGGGCTCCTTTCGTTCGGGCGGCCGGTTTGCGAGACTCTCGCCGTGACCGAGGACCACAGACCCCGCCCCGACCCGAACCTTCCCGCGTCGCCGTTGTCCGCGCGCGGCCGGGTCGTCGGCGCCCTGTTGTTCGTCGTGGCGCTGATCGTCGTGCTGGGTCGCCCGATCATGGTGGCCGGCCTCCGCGAGCCGGACGGCGGGGACCAACGTCGGGTCACGAGCCCGAACCGCACCGGGCACGAGCCCCGTCGCCGCCCTCATCGGGATCGGCCGCAGCCCCCCAGCGTGCTGTCGGTCCGCTACCCGCGCGAGTGCTTTCAAGGGTCGGACCCCGAACTGCCCGGCCGCGTCGCCGCGGCGGCGGGGGCGACGGTGTCGATCGTCGATCTCGCCCGTCCCGGTCGAGCGGTCGAGTTGGACGCCCACGGTCCTGTGGGGTTTAGCCCCAGCGGCCGGTTCCTGGTGACGGCCGGAGGCGATCTGTGGGATTCGTCGGGACGGAACCTCGGTGCCGTGTTCCGTGGTGCGATAGATCGGTGGGCGTGGTCGCCGGTCGCCGACTGCCTCGTCGTGGTTAGCGACAACCGCCTCGTGCTCATCCCCCGGTCGTCCATCGCGCCGCACGGGAAAGCGGACGTGACCGGAGGTCTCGTCCTGTCGGACGAGCACGTCACGAACTTCGGTTTCTCACCGGACGGGACTCGACTCGTCCTGTCGATCGATTCGCCGGCGAGCTACGCCGGCATCTGGATGGCCGATCTCGCGTCCGGTGAGCTCAAGTTCCTGCAGCCGGCGAAGGACCTCGGTTGGAAGGTCGAAGCATGGTCGAACGCGAACCGACCGATCCTCATCGGCGAGAAGGCGTCGCTCGGCTTACTGCATTTCGATGCCTCCGAGCGCGTCGATCGGTGCGGGGACGAGATCCTGACCATCTCCGACGGACGGATCGCCACGTTCGGCGTAACGGGTGGCTCGGCGTTCCTGTCGACTCCATCGGGGCTGCGTTTCGGCGGGCTCTCCTGTTCGCCCGACGGCGGGCTGCTCGCCGCCATCTCGAGCCGGTCGAGCGACGAAGGAACTCTGGTGGTGCTCGATCGAAGCGGGGCGCTCCTGCAGGATCTTGGCGATCGGGGATCGTTCGACTCGTATCCCTCGTGGGGGCCGAGCGGTACCGGCGTCGTCTTCCTGCGGCGCAACGTCGATGGAGTAGTCGCCCGGCGTACCGTCTACTTCGTGCGCGAGGGTGGCAGCGCAGCGTCGACGGGCGTTGCGGTCGTCGGCGACCCTCATGAGAACCTCGATTGGAGCGCGGACACGCCCCTCGGCCATCCACCGACGTAGGAGGAATCATGACCAAGCAAGTCATCACGACCGCAGATGCTCCGCAGGCGATCGGCCCGTATTCCCAGGCGATCGCGGACGGGGGCCTCGTGTTCTGTTCCGGTCAAGTCCCCATGGACCCCGCAACGGGCGAGTTGATCGACGGCGATGTCGCCGCACAGACGCGGCGCGCGATGGAAAACCTCGGCGCCGTACTCACCGCGGCCGGGACGACGTTCGCGCGCGTCATCAAGGTCACGGCCTACCTGATCGACATGAACGACTTCCCCGCCTTCAACGAGGTCTACGGGGAGTTCTTCGACGACGTGCCCCCGGCGCGAGCGACGGTCGGTGTTGCCGCGCTACCGAAGGGCGCTCGCGTCGAGGTCGAATGCATCGCACGCGTAGCTTGAGCGAGACGAGCTACTGAGCGGCGCGCCGGGGCTCGGGTTCGGGCTCTCCGACGACCTGGTCCCCGAAACGGATCCGAACCTCGCGCTCGGGCTCCTCGCCCGCGACCGGTTCGAGGCCCGCCTCCTCCGGAGTGTTCGCCTCGACCCTGTTGACGTAGTTTTCGAGCCGGCTCATCAGAAAGAGCAGCCCGAAGATGATCGCGGGCCACACGACGAGCACGACGAGGAGCAGCAGCTGATAGGCCGTCATCGTTACCAGTGTCGCAGGACATGACCCCTTCCGACGCGGATATCCAGGAACTGGTTTCCCGCGACCGCGTGGTCGAGACGCTGGGGACGCTCGTCCGGACGCCGTCCGAGAACCCGCCGGGCGACGAGCTGGCCGTGGCTCTCATCGCCGAAAAGATGTGTGGCGAGCTCGGCTTCGACGTATCTCTTTACGAAGCGCAGCCCGATCGGCCCAGCGTGGTCGCCCGCAAGCGGTACTCCGAGGGACCGACCCTTTGTTACTGCTCCCATCTCGACGTCGTGCCGGTGGGGGATCGTGACCTCTGGGACCACGACCCGTTCGGGGCCGACATCGTCGACGGCCGCATGTTGGGGCGCGGTTCCTGCGACGCCAAGGGCCCGATCGCGGCCGCCCTCGAAGCGGTCGCCGCGCTCGACGCGTCGGGACGGGAGCTGAGGGGCACCCTCGAGCTGGCACTCGTCGCTGACGAGGAGACCATGGGTTTCCAGGGGGCCGCGTTCCTCGTCGAAGAAGGCATCGTCAAACCCGACATGGCGATCGTCGGCGAACCCACTTCGCTGCGCGTGGTTCGTGCCCAGCGCGGCGCGTGCTGGTTCCGGATCACGACGCGCGGTCGAGCGGTTCACGGCTCGGCCCCCGAACGCGGGGTCAGCGCGATCCGACACATGGCCGAGATCGTGCAGCGCCTCGAGGAGACCCTGCCCGACGTGACACACGAGATAGTGGGCGGTCCCAGCATCAACGTCGGAACTATCAACGGCGGTGCCAAGGTCAACATCGTTCCGGCTTCGTGCGTGATCGAGGTCGATCGCCGCAGTATCCCGGGCGAGACGCGCGAATCGGTAACGGAGTCGGTTCAAGCTGCGATCGAGCTGGCACGCAAGAAGTTCCCGGAACTCGATGCGACCGTCGAGCTTCCGTTCTACGGAGAACCGTTCGAGATCGACGAGTCATCGCGCGTCGTGACCGATGTGCTCGGCGCGATCGAGGAAGTCACCGGGGCTCCCGGCGAGGTGGTCGGCTTCCGTGGTGCTTCCGACGCTCGGTTCCTGGCCGAAGCGGGTGCAACGGTGGTCGTGTGCGGCCCGGGTGACATCACTTTGGCGCACACCGCGCACGAATCGGTCGACCTCAACGAGGTCCATCGCGGGGCGATGATCTACGCGCTGGCATT
>DASSMG010000022.1:0-4951 GCA_035688995.1 Actinomycetota bacterium | reverse complement strand
TCGACCCGGACCTCGTCGACCGTCACGGTGTCATTTGTAATCGCTGCGGGGCATTGGAGGGTCCTCGACCCATTTCTTCGTGACCATCAGCCCGCTTCTTGTAAGGCGGTCTCCCGGACCGTCTCGCTTGCCCCGCGATGGAGCTGCAACTGAGGCAGTTTCAACGCGCCGTAGGCCATCGCCAGAAGGGTTGCGACCCCACCGACGCCTAGTGCCACTCGCGCGCTGAATGCCTCCGACAACCACCCCACGATCGGAGCGCCGATCGGCGTCGAACCGAGGAACAGCACGAAGTAGATCGCCATCACGCGGCCACGCATCTCGTCCGACGACGTCAACTGGAGGGTCGAGTTCATCGTTGCGAGGAACGCCATCGACGACGCACCGAGAGGAACCAGCATCAATGCGGCGAGCCACAATGGGGGAGAGACCGCAACGAGCAGCGTGAATATCCCGAGCGAAGTCCCCGCGAGCAGCAACAGCTTGCGTGCCGGGCGCCCGAAGGCGGCATTTGTCATCGACCCTACGAACATCCCGACGCCCAAGACTGCCCCCAGGATGCCGAGTGTCGTCGCATCGCCGGCGAAAGTTTCCTTCGCGAGGACCGGCAGGATGACCTGGAAGTTGTATTCGATCGTCCCAACGATGGCCATGATGATGAGCAAGGTCTTGATGACAGGTTTGGACATCGCGTACCGCACTCCCTCGCGCACCTGACCCCGCCTCTGCTCGGCGAGCGCCGCGGGACGGAGCTCGTTCTTGTTCATGAACGTCAGGGCGAGCAGTACGGGAACGAAGGACACCGCGTTCACGAGGAAGCACGGCCCCATCCCGACGCCGTTGATCAGGAACCCCGCGGCCGCCGGGCCCAACACCCGGGCGGTCGTGAAGGTCGCGGTGTTCAAGCTGACCGCGTTGGTCAGCTTCGAGCGACCGACCATCTCGAGCGTGAATGTCTGTCTGGTCGGGTTGTCCAGCGCGGTAACGACTCCGAGGAGTAGCGCAACGACGACGACCCACCACAGGTTCACGATCCCAGCGACGGTCACTATCCCTAGGACGAGAGAGAACACAGCGGCGGAGAGGTTCGTGAAGATCAAGATCTTGCGCTTGTCGAAGCGGTCCGCGATGACGCCCATCCAGGCTCCGAAGAGCAGGATCGGTGCCCACTGCAGTGCGGTTACCAATCCGAGACCGAAGCCGGAGTGCGTGATCTGGAGAACGAGCCAGCCCTGCGCGACCCACTGGACCCACGTCCCGGTCCACGAGATCACCTGGCCGGTGAAGAACCAGCGGTAATTCCGGACCTGCAGTGACTCGAACGTGCGCGCGAAAGCTTCGACCATTGCCTGCCAATCTCTCAGATCGCCGCGGCCGGGGCCGCGGAAGTGGAGCGGACACCCTCAGGGGGGCCCAGGGGAGTGGATACCCGCCTCCCACCGGTCGCAACATCGAGACGGGGAGATTCCTTCCTGGGGCCGGGTGGCCCCCCGATTGGGGCCGGTCGGCCCTGCCGGGGGCCTCGGCTCTGGCCCAGGATGGCGACGTGACGAAGGAGGTTAGAACGGTGACGAGCCCAAGCCCCGCTGCACAGACGCAGAGACCACGAGTTCTCATCGTGGAACCGGACGGGCAACTGGCGCTCGCCACCGTTCGAGCCTGCCTCGAGGCGGGGCTCGAGCCGAAGCTGTGCATGGGGCCCGACGAGACCTGTCCGGGTCTGAGTGGTCACACGTGCGATCGCGCCGCCCGGGTCGAGGCGTCTCTCGTCAGCATCGCCTCCGGATTGGGCCGCATCGCTTCGCCCGCGTGTGCGGGCGGCCGGGTCGTGCTCGCCGGTGAACGTCCTCTGGTGGGGCATGCAACAGTCGGCATGCTTGCCCCCGAGGCCGTCCTCGATTACCCCTACAACCCGAACGCCGCGGCCGGGCTGCTCCTGCAGATCGTGCGGCGAGATCGGTCGCAGCAGATCTGGGACCAGGTTCGGTCCTCGGGAACCGATACCTAGGCTTTCCTCACCCCGGTGTCGCGAGAAGATGGAGGCGTGCCCGCCTCCGAAGTCTTCTCGCCGCTAACCAGGTCGTGGTTCGAGACTTCGTTCGCCGCGCCCACGCCCGCTCAGGAGGGCGCCTGGAACGCGATCGCGTCCGGCCGTAACGCACTGGTCGTTGCACCAACGGGGTCGGGTAAGACGTTGGCGGCGTTCCTGTGGTCGATCGATCGTCTCGCGAATCGCGGCGAGGTACCACCGAAGGAACGTCTCGCCGTCCTTTACGTGAGCCCCCTCAAGGCCCTCGCGGTGGACATCGAGCGGAACCTCCGATCGCCCCTGTTCGGGATCCGTGCGGTGGCGAATCGTGACGGGGTCGCTCCGCCGGACATCGCGGTGGGTGTCCGAACGGGGGATACGCCGGCCGACGAACGACGGCGCTTCGCGTCGCATCCGCCCGACATCCTCATCACGACACCCGAGTCGCTGTTCCTGCTGCTCACGAGCCAGGCACGCGAAGCACTTCGCCATGTCGACACCGTGATCGTCGACGAGGTACACGCCATCGCCGGAAGCAAGCGGGGGAGTCATCTGGCGCTCAGCCTCGAACGACTCGATGCCCTGCTCGAGAAGCCGGCACAACGAATCGGTCTGTCGGCGACGGTGCGCCCGCACGACGAGATCGCGCGTTTCCTCGGGGGGGCCGCGCCCGTCGAGGTCGTCGCTCCTCCATCCGACAAGCGGTGGGAACTCGAAGTCGTCGTGCCGGTCGAGGACATGGGCGCGCTGGGCGAACCCACGGGTGAGATAGCTAGTGGGTCGGCTTCCGGTGTCGTCGAGCGAACCAGCATCTGGCCCCATGTCGAAGAACGACTGCTGGACTTGATCCGTGCACATCGTTCGACGATCGTGTTCGCCAACGCGCGCCGGCTTGCCGAGCGGCTGTGCTCTCGTCTTAACGAGCTCGCCGGTGAGGAGGTCGCACGAGCTCACCACGGAAGCGTCAGCCGCGAGCAGCGTCTCTTGATCGAGGAGGACCTCAAGGCGGGGCGCCTGCCCGCGGTCGTGGCGACGAGCTCTCTCGAGCTGGGCATCGATATGGGAGCCGTCGACCTCGTAGTCCAGGTCGAAGCTCCCGATTCGGTCGCGAGTGGACTGCAACGCGTCGGTCGCGCCGGCCACCATGTCGGTGCGGTGTCGCGCGGGATCTTCTTCCCGAAGTTCCGCGGCGATCTGATCGAGTCAGCGGTGGTCGTCGAGCGGATGCTCACGGGTCAGATCGAGGCAACCGCGTACCCCCGTAACCCCCTCGACGTGCTCGCCCAACAGATCGTTGCCATGGTTGCGATGGATCCGTGGACGGTCGAGGATCTGCGAGCGGTAGTCACGCGGGCGGCGCCGTTCCACGACCTCCCCGCGTCGGGACTCGAAAGCGTCCTCGACATGTTGTCGGGTCGCTATCCGTCCGACGAGTTCGCCGAGTTGCGCCCGCGCATCAACTGGGATCGGGGGACCGACACGTTGACGCCACGACAGAGCGCGCAGCGGCTCGCCGTGACGTCCGGCGGGACGATCCCCGACAGAGGACTGTTCGGCGTTTTCCTCGCCGGCGAGAACCGGACCCGCGTCGGTGAGCTCGACGAGGAGATGGTCTACGAGTCGCGCCCGGGGGAGACCTTCGTGCTGGGCGCGTCGACGTGGCTGATCGAGGACATCACCCACGACCGCGTGATCGTCTCGCCGGCGCCGGGCCAGGCGGGAAAGATGCCGTTCTGGCACGGCGACGCGCTCGGTCGTCCGGTGGAGCTGGGGCGGGCGCTCGGCGGCTTCATCCGCGAGGTTCAGGGACTCGACGACGCGGCCGCGAGACAACGGTTGGCCGCCGCCGGTCTCGACGAGCTGGCGATCGACAACCTGTTGATGTATCTGCGCGAGCAGAAAGAAGCGACGGGGGTACTTCCCGACGACCGCACGATCGTCGTCGAACGCTTCCGCGACGAGCTTGGTGACTGGCGGATCTGCGTTCATTCGACGTTCGGCGCTCAGGTGCACGCGCCGTGGGCGCAGGCGATCGAGGCGCGGCTGCGCGAGCGGCTGGGGATCGAGGTCCAGTGCATGTACACGGACGACGGGATCGTGGTGCGGGTTCTCGACACCGACGATGCTCCCGGCACCGAGGGGATCTTCATCGACCCCGAGGAGATCGAAGACGTGGTCGTCGACCAGGTAGGTAACTCCGCGCTCTTCGCCAGCCGGTTCCGCGAGTGCTCGGCACGCGCTCTTCTTCTTCCGAAGCGCAGGCCGGGCCAGCGCACACCGCTATGGCAGCAACGGCAGAAGAGCGCGCAGCTGTTGCAGGTCGCCGCCAAGTACGGGTCCTTCCCGATAATGCTCGAGACCTTCCGCGAGTGTCTCCAGGACGTTTTCGACCTCCCGGCTCTGATCGAGCTCATGGAGGATGTCCGCAGCCGCGCTGTGCGCATCGTCGAGGTCGAGACGCCGGTTCCCTCGCCGTTCGCGTCGTCGCTGCAGTTCTCCTACGTCGCGGCTTTCATGTACGAAGGCGACTCGCCGCTCGCCGAGCGACGTGCCCAGGCCCTGTCTCTCGATCGCAGCCTGCTCGCCGAGATCATGGGGCGCGAGGAGTTGCGCGAGCTCCTTGATGCGACGAGCCTCGACGAGCTCGAGCTGGAGCTCCAGATGCTCGCCGACGAGCGCAAGGCGCGCGACGCGGACGCGGTTCACGATGCGCTCAGATCTCTGGGAGATCTGTCCCGCGCCGAGCTGTCGGCACGCGTGACCGATCCCGGTTCGCTGGACGGGTGGATCGACGATCTCGTCGCGACGAACCGGGCCCTCGAGGTTCACATCGCCGGGCAGGAGCGCCTCATCGCCGCCGAAGATGCCGCCCGCTTCCGCGACGCGCTCGGCACCGGGTTGCCTCCCGGCGTTCCGACCGCG
>DASSMG010000021.1:0-2561 GCA_035688995.1 Actinomycetota bacterium | reverse complement strand
CCGGGGGGCCGGGCCGCCTATCCCTCGAGCGTCCTGATGGCGGCCGTGCCGGCCCGCACCGCGGGCGTCGAATCGATCGCGGTCGCAACGCCGCCGGGACCGTCCGGCGACGTGGCCGAGGCCGTGCTCGCGGCGTGCTCGATCGCCGGGATCGACGAGGTCTACCGCGTCGGAGGAGCGCACGCGGTCGCAGGCCTCGCCTACGGGACCGAATCGGTGCGACCGGTGGAGAAGATCGTCGGGCCGGGTAACGCGTTCGTCACCGCGGCCAAACGCATGGTGCGGGGGTGGGTCGGCACCGACACCGACGCGGGCCCGACGGAGATAGCGATAGTCGCCGACGCGACCGCCGATGCGCGCGTTCTCGCCATCGACCTGATCGCGCAGGCGGAACACGGGCCCCTCGGTACTCACGTTCTGATCACGTGGGACGCCGAGCTTGCAGATGCCGTGATGCAGGAACTCGAGCTGGAGGTCATGCGTCATCCCCGTGCCGACGAGGTCGAGAACGCGTTGATCGAGGGTGGTCGCGCGGTGCTCGTTCGCGATCGCGACCACGGGATAGAAACCGCGAACGCATTCGCCGCCGAGCATCTGCAGCTCGTGTTCGAGGGGGCGGATTCGGCTCTCGACTCGATCCGCAACGCGGGCTCGGTGTTCGTCGGGCCTTATTCGCCGGTTCCGATCGGCGACTACGTCGGGGGAACCAACCACGTCCTTCCGACCGGCGGTGCGGCCCGGTGGTCGTCGGGTCTCAGCGCGCGAGATTTCGTCAAGACGATCTACGTGACCGAGTTGGACCGGAGCGCTCTCGAGCGGCTCGCGCCTCACGTTCACGCGCTGGCTGCGGCAGAGGGTCTCGAGGAGCACGCTCGCGCGGTCGACGTTCGGCTCGACGGGACCGATCGTGGTGCCTGAACCGGCCTTGTCGGTGCGGCCGGATCTCGCCGGTGTGGCGCCCTACGTCTCGCCGCAGCTTCCGGCGAAGTACCGCATGAACACTAACGAGACGCCCTACCCGCCTCCGGTCGCGCTCGTAGAAGAGGTTGCCGAGGAGCTCAAACGGGTGGCGTTGAACCGCTATCCGGATCGCGACGCGAACCGGCTCTACGACGCGATCGCGAGCCACGTGAGCTGGCCGCGCGAGGGGCTGTGGGTTGCCAACGGGTCGAACGAGGTCTTCCTGCACCTCTTCTTGGGCTTCGGGGGGCCCGGAAGGTCCGTGGTCCTCTTCGAACCGACCTATTCGCTGCACACACTCATACCGACGATCGCCTCGACGGAGGTCGTTCCTCTCACACGCGCCGACGACATGTCGATCGATCTCGACGCCGCACGGGACACGCTCCGCACCCGGAGCCCGGAGTTGACGATCGTCTGCTCTCCGAACAATCCGACGGGGATGTGCGAGCCGCGCGCCACGGTGGAGTCCCTGCTCGACGAAGCTCCCGGGCTCGTCATCGTGGACGAGGCCTACATCGAGTTCACCGATCCATCCAAGAGCGTCCGCGACTTGCTCGACGACCATCCGAACCTCGTGATCGTCAAGACTTTCTCGAAGGCGTGGCGACTCGCAGGGGTCCGGATCGGATACATGCTGGCGGCCCCCGCACTGATCGACGAACTGGCGCGCGTGAAGTTGCCGTACCACCTGTCTTCGGTCACGCAGATCGTCGGAGCGGCCGCACTGAGGCATTCGACCGAGACCCTGAGCCTGGTGCGATCGATAGCGGCGGAGCGCGACAGGATCGCGTCGGGCCTCGAGGCTCGGGGACTGCGCGTTTACCCATCGGATGCGAACTTCGTACTGTTCGAGGTCGATGACCCCGAAACGGTGTGGAACGGCTTGTTCGAACGGGGCGTCCTGGTGCGCCATTACGGCGGGCAGGCGCGACTCGAAAGGTGCTTGCGCGTGACGGCCGGGCTCCCGGAAGAGACCGACGCATTCCTCACCGCGCTGAGTGAGGTCATCGATGGGTGATCGCCGCGCCCGGGTGGAACGCTCGACGACCGAGACCAAGGTCGTCGTCGAGCTCGATCTCGACGGCGGCGACGTCGACGTGGCCACGGGGGTCCCGTTCTTCGACCACATGCTCGAACAGGTCGGTCGTCACGCCCACCTGGGATTGCGCATCGAAACCCAGGGCGATCTCGAGATCGACGCCCACCACACGGTCGAGGACACCGGGATCGCCCTCGGCGCCGCCCTTTCGGAGGCACTCGGCGACAAGCGAGGCATCCGCCGCTACGGGGATGCGACGGTTCCGATGGAAGAGGCCCTGGCACAGGTCGCCCTCGACATCTCGGGCCGGCCCTTGCTGGCATACGAGGCCGAGATCGCCGCCGAGACGATCGGCCAGTACGACGTCGCCCTCACCGAGGAGTTCCTGCAGGCCCTGTCACGCTCCGGCGGGCTCACGCTCCACGTCCGCCTCCTCGCCGGCCGGAACGCTCACCATGCGACCGAGGGGATCTTCAAGGCGCTCGCCCGGGCCCTCTACGAGGCGATCGCCGTGGACCCGCGGGCCGGGGACTCGGTTCCCTCGACGAAGGGGACCCTC